>CAMKMK010000256.1 GCA_946413885.1 uncultured Prevotellaceae bacterium | reverse complement strand
GTTTCAAAGATGGTGAGGGCAATCTGTTGACGTCCGTCGTAGAGAATTGCTACTTCACAGGAAGCATCGACAGTAAGGGATACGTGGGCGTTGTAGGCGGATACCTGAACTACTCGCCCGCACTCATCCGCAACGTTTATACCAATGTGGCAATCAATGGAACGGGTTCGAGTGCAAACTACGTAGGCGGAATCATTGGCCGTGTCCGTTCAGAGTTGACGTTGCGGAACAGTTATGCCGCTGGTGACGTGAAAGGTCCTATTGCAGGTGGAATAGTGGCGGGTGGCCAAACAGACACCAATCCTGTGGCCATCTATGACAATCTGATTGCCTGGAATCAGGTTGTATCGGGCAACACAGCCAATGCATTCGGCAGCGTGACAGAGAAAGATCAGGTGACGGATACCTATATCCTGGATGGCTTGCTTCTGAACGAAGAGGCACAGGAAGGCAAGACTCACGAGGAACTTCAGCAGATAGCTGCCAAATGGGGCACTCCTTGGCACTCTGATCCAACGGCAGGAAACGGATATCCTATCCTTCAGTGGCAGTACGACCGTGGTGATTACAGGGAGAAGTGCGGATTCCCCATTATCGATGGTATCGAGGATATCTTGAAGGAATCTGCTGCTACGGACAAGACTTTCTTTTATGACCTGATGGGTCGTCGAGTGGAGAAACCAGTTCGTGGCATTTATGTGGAGATACGTGAAGGAAAAGCCAGAAAGATACTTGTAGAATAAGGAAATTCATTAAGACCCAAAAATGCATACCAAAAAGATGAAAAAGACACTTCTTGCTTTTCTGCTGCTATTGGGCGTAAGCTTAATGCATGCAGCAGATTTCAGTTCTGAGGCCCAGTGGATCACGGCAGCTGAGGGCGAGGTAAACAAACCTGGAACCTGGTTGGCCTTTCGACAAGACGTGAAGGTGGACAAGGTGCCAGCAGAGGTTCTCGCCAGCATAGCAGCTGACAGCAAGTATTGGCTGTGGGTGAATGGGCACCAAGTGGTCTTCGAAGGAAGCCTGAAACGAGGCCCTACGCCTCAGGATTCTTATTTCGACCAGGTGGACCTAACTCCCTATCTGAAGAAAGGAAACAACCAGATAGCTCTGTTGCTCTGGTATTTTGGCAAAAGCGGCTTCTCGCATACTGACAGCGGCAAGAGCGGCATAATTTTCTCTGCTGATGCCATTGGGCTATATAGCGGACAAGCATGGTTATCGCGCATTCATCCCGCTTATGGTGTGTGTGGTGAGCCTAAGCCCAACTATCGATTGAGTGAGTCGAGCATCCTTTTCGATGCACGCCAAGATATTGGCAAATGGCAAACGACCAATCTGTCCTCGCTGGATGGTTTCAAGGCTTCTGTTCCTTTGGGCCATGCAGGTGATGCTCCCTGGAATCGTTTGGTATTGCGTCCCATCCCCCAATGGAAAGACTTTGGCCAGAAGGCTATCAAACACGAGCGCCATGCAGGTCCTGACGGAGACACCTTAGTATGCCGCCTACCCTACAATATGCAGATAACACCTGCTGTGACGTTGGTGGACAAAGAAGGTGGTCATTTGGTAAAACTGGAAACTGACCACATCAAAGTAAGCACAGAGTCAGGTGTAAGAGCTGAGTACATTACCCGTCAAGGCGAACAAACCTACGAGAGTCTGGGTTGGATGAATGGTGACTTTCTCTATGTAATTGTGCCAGAAGGTGTGGAGGTGAAGAAGATTATGTACCGCCAGACAGGCTACAATGGATTGCCAGAAGGAACTTTCACTTGCGATGACGACTACTTCAATCGTTTCTGGTTGAAGGGATTGCGCACTCTTTACGTGAATATGCGCGATACTTTCTACGATTGTCCAGAACGTGAACGTGCCCAATGGTGGGGTGATGTGACCATTCTGATGGGAGAATGTTTCAATACCTACGACACCCGTGTTCACCAATTGATGCGAAAAGGTATCTTGGAATTGGCTGCCTTCCAACATGAGGATGATGCTTTGGCCAGTCCTATTCCAGGTATTTATAAGGCTGAATTGCCCGCCCAGATGTTGGCAAGCATAGGTCTCTACGGCTTTTGGAACTACTACATGAATACAGGAGACAAAGAGACGATAGAGACGGTGTATCCTGCTGTTCGCAGATATTTGAATATCTGGAAACTGGAAAAGACGGGACTGACTGCTGAACGACACGGCGGCTGGGACTGGGGCGACTGGGGAGACAATCGTGATATTCGCCTGTTATATGCAGGGTGGCACTATATGGCTTTGGAGAGTGCAGCCCGTATGGCAGACTTGCTGGATAAGCCTGTGGAGGCTGATGCTTACCGTCAGTTCAAGGAACAGGTGAAAAAGGGGTTCAACGCTTGTTGGAACGGCTCGGCTTACAGGCATCCTTCCTTCCAGGGAGATACTGACGATCGCGTGCAGGCTTTGGCTGTAATCAGTGGCATCGCTGGTCCTGACAAGTATGATCAGATTTACCAGCTTTTCCATTCCCAAAAACATGCTTCGCCTTACATGGAAAAATATGTGATGGAGGCTTTGTTCCAAATGGGTCATGGTGATTTCGGCATGGAGCGTGTGCGTGAACG
>CAMKMK010000255.1 GCA_946413885.1 uncultured Prevotellaceae bacterium | reverse complement strand
GCATCATGACGACGATGAAGGAGACGAAGCAAGTCGTCGTTGAAACTCTGTATGCCTACGCTGATACGATTGACAGGCGTGTCCAGCAAAGCATCAAGCCATTCAGGAGTGACATCGTCAGGATTGACTTCGATGGTTATTTCCGCATCATCTGCCAATGTGAAACATTCCTCGATACCCTGGAACATTTGCTGAAGCAATCCAGCAGGCAACTGACTTGGCGTTCCTCCTCCTATATATAAGGTTTGCGCACACGCGCTTGGAAGTTCATCTCTACGCAACTCCATCTCGCGCAAGAGTGCAGAAACATATTGCGACTTCCACTCTTCCCCAAAGGTAGTGGAATAGAAATCGCAATAGATACATCGCGACAGACAGAAAGGCACATGGATGTAAATCCCTCCCACCTTAGTCACGCATTTCCTGATACGTTATTTCGTAGAAACAAGGATAAACGTTGGTGGTAGCGTCCGTCTGTCCTGCGGAATGAGGAAGAATCAGGCGCACCTTGGCAATACGTTCATCAGGAGTCGTCTGGCGCCCCAAATTGATGTAAGACAAGGGAGTGATCCATCCTGTAGGCACGCTGGTATTCTTGTAAATCATATACATGGCGCCACCACCATTGTAGTCCTTGTTGAAACTGGCAGTAATGGTGCCTGAATTGTTCTCAGCATCCAAGATGTCAGGATTGGAATGCCAATAGTTCACATCATTTCGCAACTGCAAGCTATCACCCAAGATATTGAATTCGATGAAGCGGCAGAGGATACGCTTACTTTGACCAGAGAGCAACTTCTCACCAGGCCCCTTGCGAACGATCTGCATGTAAATTCCTGTGCTTCCAAAGAGAACATACTCGTTTTCCTCCAAGTTCGTCAAAGAGTCCTGCTCATAGAACTGCTGCTCAGTTATGACCTTGATTTTCCCCACATTACAAATGGTATCACCCTCCTCGCCAAGGATACAAACGTCACGTTCGAGGAAAGAATTGATTGCCTTGCGTTCCTTCTCTTTCTTCTCAGCATAGGTTTCATCGTCGCTACACGAAATCAGCCACATGCCGCCCAGAAGGATTGCCAGACATATATACAAATATTTCTTCATAAGTCTTCTTATTTCGCCACAAAGATATAAAAAATCGATCAAATACAGTATCTGCCACGTACCTTATTTAAATAAAATAAAGAAATATGCTACCTCAACAAGGCAGAATATGCCTGAATGGCTTTCTGAGCCACACGTACAGCCTCCTCCATCGAGCATTGGAGTCGACCTCCGCTTGCATTCTTGTGACCACCACCATTGAAGAAGCGAGCCGACATCTCATTGCAAGGAAAGTCATCCACACTACGCAAGCTAACCCTCACTACTCCAGGATTTTCTGTGTCCTCATTAAGGAAAATACTAAGACGCATGCCTAAAATCTGGAGAGGCAAGTTGACAAAACCTTCCGTATCTCCATTCTTCGAGCCAAACTGACGCCGTTCCTCATTGGTCAGCGTCATGATACAAGTATTCATTTTCCTCAGGACCTGCATCTTTACATGCAGCAAGTATCCCATCAATTTCATGCGGTTGGGGCTCGAAGTCCAGAAAACGTTCCTGTAAATCTTGTCTTTGTCGATGCCGTGAGCCAACAAAAGGCTTATGCATTCGTAGATTACTGGCCGATTAGAAGCATAGATAAAACCACCTGTGTCACACATCATGCCTGTATAGAGGCAAGTAGCTTCCTCGTAAGACAACTTGTCCATCTCGCCCAACTGCCAGAATAGGTGACAGAGGATTTCACTTGTGGCACAAAGTTCAGAATGAGAAATGGTCAGCTGGCAAAAGTCAAAGGGATCGAGGTGATGATCGATCATTATCTTTGGGGCAGGATTTCCCATCACAAGTTCTGATAATTCAGCCAGACGGGACGGGTCGTTCAAGTCAGCGATTATAAACAGGTCAGCCTGTTCAATCAACGGCTTTGTCTCCTCAACCTGTTTGCTATAGACAAGGATATCGCCAACACCAGGCATCCAATTCAAAAAGTCAGGAAATGGATTAGGTACCACGATAGTAACCTCGTGTTCCCATCGACGCAAACAATGTGCTATGGCCAGAACAGACCCAATTGCATCTCCATCTGGATTCACGTGGCAACAGACGACCGTATGCTGAGACTGCAACACCAACTGCCGCAACTGTTCAATTTGATTCTCGTTAAGCAATGATTCCATAATTGGGAACAAAATAAGCATTTTTCTTCGACTTGGGCAAACAGAAATGGGAAATTTATCTTCCATCCCATCCTTATTTAAAAATAATAAAGTACTTTTGCACAATAATTACATATAAGGAATGAAGAAAGACATTAGAATTATATACATGGGAACACCTGATTTCGCTGTTCCCGCCTTAGATAAATTGGTAACTGACGGATATAATGTGGTAGGGGTCGTAACCATGCCAGACAAAGCCATAGGACGACACCATGAGACACTCCAGTCCAGCCCTGTGAAAAAATATGCTGTAGCCCACAATATTCCTGTGTTGCAACCAGAGAAGTTAAAGGACGACACCTTTTTGGAGCAACTACAAGGCCTACAGGCTGACCTGCAGATCGTGGTAGC
>CAMKMK010000254.1 GCA_946413885.1 uncultured Prevotellaceae bacterium | reverse complement strand
TCAGCCTTCAAGTCATAGTCGCGACCACCCTCCAAACGTATGGCCACAGTATCGCATCCATCATGATGGCTCTCCCAAACGTCAGTTACTTTCTGCCCGTCGAGATACAGGCGTCCTCCTTTCTCTGCCTCGAAACGGATGACATAGTTCCCAGTTACTGGCGGACGCAATTTGCCAGTCCAGCGAATGCAGTAAGGTGCTGTAGGCACAAAAGGATCAGGTGCCTGATTAGAGGGTTCAAAGTTGATCCATTCCTCCTGTCTAACAGCAGGTGTGCCGTCCATGTTATCGGCATCATAGTATTCAGTCTTCAACCCATCAGGGAAGTACTCAGGAGCCACCACTTCCTTGTCGAAGCGAGCCGATCTCCAGGGAGCATACTTTACCTCAATATCCTTGCCAGCTAAAGTCTTGATACCTTCCAGCACAGAAATTGGGTTTGAAGCAGGTATACCGCTGTAATCGCCAAATACGCAGTCGGCAGCATTCACGCCCACCACAGCCAGCGAGTGAATCTTCTTCTTGTCCAGCGGCAGAATATTGCCTTCATTCTTCAGGAGCACAATAGCTTCGCGTGCAGCCTGCAGAGCCATCTGCTGATGTTCACTGGAGCCGATTACGTCAGGCGAGATTTTTGAATAGGGACAGCTCTCAGGAGCATCAAAGAAGCCTAACCTCATCCTGGCTGTCAAGATACGGCGAGCAGCACGATTGATGTCTTCGTCAGACACCATACCCAGTTCGTACGCTTTCTGAAGAGGCTCGACGTAGCAATCGTCTCCACATTCCAGGTCAAGTCCAGCCTTCAATGCTAACGTGGCAGCCGTCAACTTTTCTCTCACAAAGTGATGACCTGACTGAATCAGATGTACACCTCCACAGTCCGAAACCACATAGCCCTTAAAGCCCCATTCGTCACGCAGCAATTTGGTGAGAAGCCATGGGTTGGCAGTACAGGGTATGCCGTTGATGGAATTGTAAGCTGACATGATAGAGGCTGCACCACCACGACGTACACAAGCTTCGTAAGCAGGCAAATAGTATTCGCGCAGCTGCTTCTCTGAAATATCAGCATTTGCCTCGAAACGATTGGATTCTATGTTGTTGCAGGCAAAGTGCTTGGGAGTGGACACGACCTTTAGATACCGCTTATCGTTACCCTGCAATCCTTTGACAAAAGCTGTTCCCATCTCTCCCGTAAGGAAAGGATCTTCGCCATACGTCTCAGGGGTGCGTCCCCACCGCGGATCACGAGCCATATTGATAGTGGGTGACCAGAATGTCAGCAAGTCGCTGAACTGTTCGTTCTGCTTGGCTCCCTGTTCCAATTCGTTCCATCTGGCACGTGCCTCATCGCTGATAACTGTCGAAATATTCTGCATCAACTCAGGATCCCACATGGCTGCCAAGCCTATAGCCTGAGGGAAGACTGTGAAACGACCTGGACGAACCACACCATGCAATGCCTCATTGCCATGATAGTATTTGGGGAATCCCAGACGCTCATTGGCTGGTGAGGTAGCCCGCAACAGGTCGATTTTCTCATTCACGGTAAGACGATCCAACAGGTCGTCAACACGCTTTTCTATGGACAGCGACTCGTTCTGATATGGAAGTTTCTTGTCATTCGCACATCCGCTCCAAGCCATCACTACCATCATACAGGTAATAATGCAGATAAATGTCTTTCTCATGTTTGGTGATTTTATGCTAAGGATTTTTTTAATATCTGTATCTCAATTGGTTATCTTTACCAATCGTCATCCTCGTTCCCTACTATGCCGTTTTTAATAGCTTCTTCCGCTTTGTCCATAATGGCATTCGAGTAGGCATGAGTCATGACGAGAGCCTTGGCACACGTGCGCTTCTTGGAATCCTTCTCTACAAAAGGATAATGGTGGGCTATCTCCCATTGCTCGTCGTAGAGGAATGCATTGGTCTTGTCGTCCTTCTTGCGTTTTGGATCGCCAAATGTTCTTTCGTCAGGGTCCACAAGACTGATCCATCCGCCACTGATATCGGCCAGAATGTCGTAACTTTGCACAGTAAAGGTGACACGAATCTTTTCCTCCTTGATGTCAAGACGAATCACAGGAGTAATGCTCACGGAATATTTGTTGAGAGTTCCCGTATGTTGAGCAATGTTGGCGATGGTCGATGTGATAATGATGCACCCAGCATCCTTGTCGTTAAGGGTGATGGCCTGCTTGTCGTTGAAAGTGGCAGTAGCCCAATAGTTCAATATCAGATAGAGCTGTTCCTTGGTTTTCCCTGGCGCCTCTATCACCTGTTGATAAGTGAGGCTTTCATTCTTGTCAAGCGCTAAATCTGAGGCAAGGTTCTTGGCTGCATCTATCCACTTGTCGCCATAACGTTCCTTGGCATACTTCTCCAGGTCAGCAGACTTCATCACTTGTGCCTGCGTGCCAATCGTGCCGACTATCGTCAGGAGCAGGGCAATAATGACTGATACTTTTTGTTTCATCGTTTCTTTTTTAATGTCCATGTGAAATTTGAATGCAAAGAAAAAGAAAAAATCTGACATGACCTATCCTTTACTCTTAAATCTTCTTAAACCTCCCATTTTTTTGCAAGAAAAAGACAACACGTTGAAACCGCAAAG
>CAMKMK010000253.1 GCA_946413885.1 uncultured Prevotellaceae bacterium | reverse complement strand
GATATGCTGAAAGAAATGCTTCTCAAAATCCGTTGTAGGCACATCATAGCCTGCATCAAGAAACTCGAAAAGATTCTTGAACATTCGACTGGCTGCCCCACTGGCAGGAACGAACTTGGTAATACGATGTCCCTCTCCCTTATACTGACGCCATTGTGAGATATAATCGTTCGCCTCCTCAGAGGTGGGACGAATGATACCACGACCTATAGCAGCTGCTGACTGGAGACGCAGATAGGGGAAACCCTGCTGGAAATTCTGCAACTGTCCCTGTGCCTGCTCCAAGGTAATCCCTTTTTCCTGCAATTGAATTTTATCTTCTTGTGTAAACATAAATTAATGTATAAGTTGTATATTTTCGCAAAAACAGATGCAAATGTAAACAAAAAAGCGTAATAAATTAGTTGAACTAGAGAAAAATTAGTACATTTGTTGTGTATTAAAGAGAGACAATGATGACAAGCAACGATTTCTTCACTCCAGAAGAACAGGCACGCGTATCGGAAATCCACCAGGAATTGACAACGATAGCCCGTGATGTCCTGCAGCCAGATGATATGGAGAAAGTTCGCAAGTATCAAGATATCATGATGGAATTGGGGCAACTGCAACGTGATCCATTCGGGCTGAATCCCTTCCTTTCAGATTTGGAAACTGCCCTCATTGTGACCAAGGAAATAGGCATGACCCGAGGTTCCATTCTGGGTGTCATCCTGAACGCTATCGTGCTTGGAGGAGCCCTGACTGCCGAGACGGTAGAAAAAGAATTCGGAACCGATGTGGCTCGAGTGCTCAATGGCCTGCTCCGAATCCGTGAACTTTACACCAAAAGTGCTGCCGTAGAAAGCGAGAATTTCCGCAGTCTTTTAGTCACGTTTGCTGAAGACATGCGTGTCATCCTAATCATGATAGCCAACAGAGTCTATATCATGCGGATGATTAAGGGAACTCCTAACGTGGAAGCCCAACGCCAAGTAAGCACGGAAGCTGCCTATCTTTATGCGCCTCTTGCCCACAAATTGGGTCTCTACCAACTGAAAAGCGAACTTGAAGACCTGAGCCTTAAATATCTGGAACATGATGCCTATTATCATATCAAGGACAAATTAAACGAGACAAAAAAGAGCCGTGATGACTACATCGCCAACTTCATCAGACCCATCGAACAAAAGTTGAAGGAAGTAGGGCTAAAGTTCCACATGAAGGGGCGCACCAAGAGCATTCACTCCATCTGGCAGAAAATGAAGAAGCAGAAAGTTGACGTGGATGGCGTATACGACTTGTTTGCTATAAGAATCATTCTGGATTCTGCTCCAGAGAAGGAGAAAATGGAATGCTGGCAAGTCTTCAGTATCATCACGGATATGTATCAAAGCAATCCCAAGCGTATGCGAGACTGGCTTTCTGTACCCAAAAGCAATGGATACGAGAGTCTGCACATCACAGTACTGGGACCCGAACAGAAATGGGTAGAGGTTCAGATACGTACCGAACGCATGGATGACATCGCTGAGCATGGTCTGGCTGCTCACTGGCGCTACAAAGGAATCCGAGGTGGACAGAGCGGTGTGGACGAATGGCTCACCAACGTGAGAAGTGCTCTGGAGACCAATGATGACATGCAATTGATGGACCAGTTCAAACTGGATCTGGTAGAGGATGAGGTCTTTGTCTTTACCCCCAAGGGAGATCTGTTCAAGTTGCCGATGGGAGCAACCGTTCTGGACTTTGCCTATGCCATCCACTCCAAAGTGGGCAATCAGTGTACGGGAGCCAAGATTGGCAACAAGAATGTAACCATCCGACAAAAATTACAGAGCGGTGATCAGGTAGAGATTCTAACCAGCAGCAACCAGACGCCCAAACAAGATTGGCTCAACATCGTAAAGACCAGCAAGGCGAAATCCAAGATCCGACAAAGCCTAAAAGAAATACAAAGCAAAGATGCATTGCTGGCCAAGGAAGTGTTGGAACGGAAAATGAAGAACAAGAAGTTGGACTATGATGAACCCACTCTGATGCACACCATCACGAAGTTGGGCTACAAGATAGTCACTGACTTCTACAATGCTTTGGCAACTGATCGACTGGATATAAATGAGGTATTGGAACTTTATGCCGCCCAATTGCGCCACACTCGTGGAGAGGAAGAGAAAACGGTACCCACACAGAGCGCTGACCAGTTCGTGATGGCTCAGTACGATAACACAAAGAGATGGAGCAACTCGGACGATGTGATGGTCATCGATAAGGATATGAAAGGCGTTGATTTCCAAATGGCTAAATGTTGTCAACCTGTTTATGGAGACGAGGTTTTTGGATTCGTGACCAGCGGGGGTGGCATCAAAATACATCGAATCAATTGCCCCAATGCCCATGAACTGAGGGAACGTTATGGTTATCGCATTGTACGAGCTCGCTGGGCTGGAAAACGAGGCAGCCAATATGCCATCACACTCAAAGTGGTAGGTAATGATGATTTAGGAATCGTGAACAATATCACCAGCATTATCAGCAAGGAAGAAAAAATCCAATTAAGAAGCATCAGCATCGACAGCAACGATGGCCTCTTCAGCGGCACCCTAACTGTAATGCTGGAAGATACTGGAAGATTACAACAATTAATAAAGAAATTAAG
>CAMKMK010000252.1 GCA_946413885.1 uncultured Prevotellaceae bacterium | reverse complement strand
TCGACGGAACCTACACCAAGTCCGGAACCGCCAAAGTGAACGCATCCGTCAAGAATTGACAGACGCATCAGCATGACGCAGATACAGCACTCCCTCGAACTTCGCGGCTCGAGGGAATGTTCTTTTTGTCAGTTGTGGACACTCCTTTCAGGATGCCTGGA
Source organism: uncultured Prevotellaceae bacterium (assembly GCA_946413885.1). GTDB lineage: Bacteria > Bacteroidota > Bacteroidia > Bacteroidales > Bacteroidaceae > Physcousia. The sequence continues at coordinate 2,527 of CAMKMK010000252.1, read as the reverse complement.
AAAGGGCAGAATTCATGGTTCATCCATCATTTCCTCTCTTGTGCTCAAAACGATTTGTGTCATATTGCCATCTTGTTTATGCTTTCATCTGTAAAGATAAAGTTTTTCCATGATATCGCCATACTTTGCCTAATTTTATATCAACATCTCGTTTGAGCGTTTTTTACAAGTAGATTATACCTGTTGCAAGCCCTTTACTGCCTTCAAATAAGGAGCTATCTGCGTTAATCATTCTAAATCACTTCCGCATTTCAGCATAAATTTGTAATTTTGTGCGCAAGAAACAACTGATTGAGTGAAGAAGGTAGTTGGTGAAATAGTGAAGATAGGCCTGCCGTTCCTGTTGGCAGGTGCCATCTTGTGGTGGATGTATCGCGGCTTTGACTGGGACGAGGTGAAGGGTGCGCTTGCTGGCGAGATGTCCTGGACCTGGATGCTGCTGAGTATGCCTTTTGGTATTCTCGCTCAGGTGTTTCGTGGACTTCGTTGGCGGCAAGTGTTGGAGCCAATGGGAGAGAAGCCTCGTCTTCACACGTGCATCAATGCCATTTTCCTCTCTTATGCCAGCAGTCTGGTAGTTCCTCGCGTGGGTGAGATCCTGCGATGTGGAATCCTGAAACGTTACGAGGGCACGAATTTCAGCCAAAGCATAGGGACGGTGGTGACAGAGCGTGTGGTGGATGTGGTGCTGATTCTGCTCATTACCTTATTTACTATCCTGACCCAGATACCTGTCTTCGCCAAGTTCATGATGTCAACAGGCCTCTCTTTCGAGGCACTCTTTTCCAGGTTCACAGCTACTGGTTATCTGGTGACAGGCATTTGCCTGCTTGTCTTGGTGATAGGCATGATTGTTCTCTTCCGCCGTTTCAGGTTTTTCTCCAAGACGAGGGATGTGGTAGCAGATGTGACTGAAGGGATTCTCTCTGTTCGTCATCTCAGGAATCCTTGGCTTTTCCTGTTCTATTCGCTCGCCATCTGGATTTGCTATTACCTGCATTTCTATCTGACCTTCTTCTGTTTCGACTATACGGAAAACTTGGGCGCTATTGCCGCTTTGGTAGCCTTTGTGGTAGGCACATTTGCTGTGCTGGTTCCTACACCCAATGGTGCTGGCCCTTGGCATTTCGCTGTGAAGACGATCTTGGTTCTCTATGGAGTAGGGCAAACGAGTGCCGCCATCTTTGTGCTGCTCGTTCACACGCTTCAGACCCTTCTGGTTGCCTTGCTGGGAATCTATGCCCTGACAGCATTGTTCTTCACCAAGTCAAAGAAGGTTTAATCAGAGGACGACCTACATTTTAATCCCCAAAGTTTGGCACTTTCGTGGGAATGTCGTAATTTTGTACGGAAAGAGAATTCACATAAACAAAAAACATACAAATATGGCAACATCAATCAAAGAATTAGACCCCCAGATTATCTGGAAGAACTTTTATCTCCTGACTCAGGTTCCACGTCCAAGCGGACATTTGGAGAAGATACAGAATTTCCTGCTCAATTGGGCTCAGGAACACGGCATTGAGGCATTCAAGGACAATGCAGAGAACATCGTGATGCGCAAGCCCGCCACTCCTGGTTACGAGAACCGTAAGATGGCTGTTCTGCAGGCTCACATGGATATGGTGCCTCAGAAGGTGGACGAAAGCAACCACAATTTCGAGACAGATCCCATTGACGCGTGGATTGATGGCGAATGGGTGAAGGCAAAAGGCACTACGCTGGGTAGCGATGACGGTATGGGCGTGGCTGCCATCATGGCAGTATTCGAGAGCAACGACCTCGAGCACGGACCTTTAGAGGCTCTGATTACCGCTGACGAGGAAACCTGCATGTATGGCGTGAACAACTTGACTCCTGACACGCTGAAGGGCGACATCTTGCTCAACATCGACAATGAGACAATGGGTGAGTTCGTGATTGGTAGTGCAGGTGGAGTGAACATCACGGCCTCTCTTAAATATAAAGAGGTAGAACCTGATGCTGATGATATTGCCGTAAAGGTTAGCCTGAAGAACTTGCGTGGTGGTCATAGTGGGTTGGAGATCAACGAAGGTCGCGCAAATGCCAACAAGTTGATGGCTCGTTTCGTTCGTCAGGCGATTATCGACGATGAGGCTCGATTGGTCAGCTGGTCAGGAGGAAACATGCGCAATGCGATTCCTCGTACTGCAACGGTTGTGCTCACCCTCCAGAAGGAGAACCTCGAGGACCTGCAGGACTTGGCAAGCTATTGTCAGGAAGTCTTCCAGAACGAGTTCCGTGGTGTAGAGGAGAACATCTCCTTGACGGTAGAGTCTGTTGAGAAGCCTGCTGGCGAGGTGCCTCAGGAGATTCAGGACAATCTGGTGGATGCTATCATGGCTTGTCACGATGGCGTGTTGCGCAATATTCCCAGCATTCCTTCCGTAGTGGAGACGAGTAGCAACCTGGGCATCATAAACATTGGTGGTGGCGAGGCCAGCATCCTGATTTTGGCTCGCAGCAGCAATGAGACAATGATGGAGTACATCCAGGAGATGCAGGA
>CAMKMK010000251.1 GCA_946413885.1 uncultured Prevotellaceae bacterium | reverse complement strand
TTGGGTTTGTCCTCCACATTTTTCAAGTTTTCCAAGTTACCAGCATAGGTCAACTTATCCAAATTGATAATCTTATACTCAGGATACTTGTTCACAAAAAGACGGACTACATGGCTGCCGATAAATCCAGCACCACCCGTGATAACTATATTACGTTTCATAGTTCTGTTTTCTTCAAATTGTTGATACATTTTTTCAGAGATTCGGTCCAATAGGGTACGTGGAGTCCGAAAGTCTCTTTTATCTTGGTCTTGTCCAGGACAGAATAGGCGGGACGCTTCACGGGACTAGGAAACTCGCTGCTGTGACAAGGTTGAATGTCGCAAAGTCCTTTTCCGCTAAACTCGGCAATCGTCTTGGCAAAGTCGTACCAGGAACATACTCCCTCGTTCGAGAAATGATAGATGCCAGAATGAGGATAGCTTGGAGCACGAAGCCCTGAATCCTGTGTCTTATAATCTTCCAAGATTGTCTGAATGGCATTCGCAAGGTCAAGAGCATAAGTGGGAGTTCCCACCTGATCGAAGACAACCTTCAACTGGGGCTTGGTGGCAGTAAGATGGAGCATCGTCAGACAGAAATTCTTGCCAAACTCGGAGTATAGCCACGCGGTACGGAGAATAACATGCTTGCAACCTATCTGTTGAATCCTTTGCTCGCCATGAAGCTTCGTCAAACCATAAACGCCCGTTGGAGTTCCTTTCTGCTTCTCCGTGCAAGGGGTATTATAGGAATCACCCCCAAAGACATAATCCGTAGAGATGTGGACGAGCAGTCCGTTTACCTCCTTCATGACTTGAGCAAGATATGCAGGTGCAATGGCATTCAGAGTCTCCACGATTTCACCTGCCGTCTCAGCAGCATCCACATTGGTCCAGGCTGCGCAGTTGATGATGACGTCCACAGCATTTTCTCTCACCATCGATCGGATAGCTTCCAGATCGGTAATGTCGAGATACGTGGTTTCCTGGTCTTCCTGCTGGTTCACATCCGTGAAGATGTAATGGTCAGGACTCTTTCTCGCCACGATACGAACCTCGTTGCCAAGTTGCCCATTTGCGCCAGTTACAAGTATATTCATGTAGAGTTTTTTGTCGTTTTCTATATCGAGAAAGGTGAGTCAAAGTCCTTCAGGAGAACGTGTCTTGTGTCCTTCTCGCTCAAAATAGCCTTTTCCATAGGGATTCTCCAGTCAATACCCAAACTTTCATCCAGAATGGAAATACCGTCATCGGCCTGGGGGGCATAGAAATTGTCACATTTGTACTGGAAGATAGCCGTCTCGCTCAAAACGGAGAAGCCATGAGCGAATCCTTGGGAGACGAAGAATTGAAGATGATTCTCCTCAGTAAGTTCCACCGCCACATGTTGTCCATAGGTGGGACTACCTTTACGGATATCCACAGCTATGTCCCAAACTGCCCCACGGACACAACGCACCAACTTTCTCTGAGTGAAAGGAGGACGCTGGAAATGCAGGCCGCGCATCACACCAAACGTGCTCATGCTCTCGTTGTCCTGCACGAAACGGATGGGACCCACTTTCTCCTCAAACTCGCGCTGGGAGAAACTTTCAAAGAAATATCCGCGAGAGTCGTGAAAAACACGTGGTTGGATAATCAGCAACCCGCTGATGGATGTCTCGATAACTTCCATATCCTTACTCTATCATAGTGCCGTAGCGTTCCACCTCATCTATCACCTTCAGCAGATACTGGCCATATTGGTTCTTAAGCATCGGCTGAGCCAACTCACGCATCTTCTCCTTCGTGATCCATCCCTTACGGAAAGCGATGCCTTCGAGACAACCCACCTTCAATCCTTGGCGCTTCTCCAACACTTCGATATATGTACTGGCCTCAGAGAGAGAATCATGGGTTCCTGTATCGAGCCATGCAAAGCCTCGACCGAGGGTTGCCACCTTGAGTTCACCATCACGCAGAAACTCTTGGTTTACCGTAGTGATCTCCAATTCTCCACGTGCTGAAGGTTTGATACGAGCAGCCACGTCCACCACCTTATTAGGATAAAAATAGAGGCCCACCACGGCATAGTTACTTTTGGGATGAGCAGGTTTCTCCTCGATGCTAAGGCAATTTCCCTGACTATCGAACTCAGCCACGCCGTATCGCTCAGGATCGTTGACCCAATAACCAAACACGGTAGCCTTCTTGTCCTCCTCGGCTGCGCGAACAGCCTTACGAAGCAATCCTGTGAAACCAGCTCCCTGGAAAATGTTGTCGCCCAACACAAGGCAGGCACAATCATCACCAATGAACTCGCGCCCGATGATGAAAGCCTGAGCCAACCCATCTGGACTTGGTTGTTCAGCATACTGAAAATTCACTCCAAAATCGCTGCCGTCACCTAGAAGACGACGGAAACCTGGCAAATCGTAGGGAGTACTGATAATCAGGATGTCACGGATACCAGCCAACATGAGCACACTGATGGGATAGTAGATCATGGGCTTGTCGAAAATGGGGAGCATCTGCTTGCTCACACCTTTCGTGATGGGATAGAGGCGAGTGCCGCTTCCTCCCGCTAAAACAATTCCTTTCATTGACAATCCTTTTATAAATAAATATTATGGTTATTATTTGGTACAAAAATAATAAAATTTGGGAAGATACGCAACACCTGACACCAAAAGGGTGCAAAAAAGGCATAAAAAAGTGCCACAAAAGGGGACTCTTGCGGCACTTCCATGTAAACAATTATTCAAGGATTCCTGAAATCTGGCACTTTACCAGATGTTCTCAGGTTTCTC
>CAMKMK010000250.1 GCA_946413885.1 uncultured Prevotellaceae bacterium | reverse complement strand
AAAATGCAGGGAACATGACGCTGGGCAAAGGGATAATGATCGCTGTTGCCAGCCAGCTCGTCACGATTCAGTGCCTTGAAATGATGCTTCTCCTTGTTAATCTTCTCAAACAAAGCGAAGCCACGCATTCCCTCATCGCTCACCTCGCAAGACGCTTCTGGATTGTTGTCCCCAATCATGTCTATATTAAAGAGGTATTTAATCCGCTCAAGGGGCACAATGGGATGATCGACATACCAGAGCGATCCTCTCAGATAGGCATCCTCGCCAGAGAAGGAAAGGAAATACATGTCATACTCAGGACGATTCTTTGCGTAATAAGCAGCCAAGGTAACGATCATGGCGGTACCTGAGGCATTATCGTTGGCACCAGCATAAAAAATCCTCTTGCCCAAGTTACCCAGATGGTCGTAATGAGCCGTGAAGACGTAGCAGCTGTCGTGTCGCTGACCCTCTACCTTGGCGATGACGTTGAAGCATTCGTAGTCCTTCAGGAACTTGTTATCCACATTCGCTTTCACACGCTTCACGCCCTTTATTGCCTCAGGCGTTACCCAGAGGATGGGCTTGTCCACAATCTTATTGCCGTAAGCCTTGAAGAATTTGATGGGGGCTGGCCACGTGTAGATAAGTCCGGCATTGGAGCATTCGCCTGCTTTCTGAAGACGGGAGAAATCCTTGCTGTGACGGTAGGTAAACCAGAACTCACAAGCCACCAAACAGTTGGCGTACTCTGGCTTTGCCAAATCGGCAAACATGCGGTCAGCATCGTAATTCAACGTATCCACATGATATACAGGAAATTCACCATGAATGTCTGGTGAGTATTCCCTCATGGAGAAATCCTCTCCTGCCTGCAATTTCTTCCCATCGGCCCACATCTCCATTTTTCCGCAGAACGTGTTGATATCCAGTTTGAAAGGTTGAAGGGTCACCTCATCCACACCTGCCTTTTCATACTCTTTCTGCAAGAACTTCCCAGCCTTGTTGGCACCATCCTTCGCATAGCCGCGTCCTTGATACTTGGCAGAACTCAATTCCTTCACAATCCGCTTGTAATGCGTCAAATCCTGCGCCGTCAACTGTACGGAAACAAGCACCAGCATTGCAACCAGCAGTTTGGTGCCAAGTGCCTTGTTGAGGAGCAACATTCCGCTACTCTGATAAAATCTCTTTTTCATTGATTCCTTATTTATTTGTTTTCATTACTTCAATTTTCCACGCAGTATTCTCGAACGAACACTTTTGACAGCTGGTTTATAATAACCTATCTCCATCGCCTCCAGAGTACGGATAAATTCATCCATCAGTTCAGGATAGAACTTGCACATCCGGAAGGCCAACTTCATGCAAAGTGACTGAATGCCAGGAAATTCCTCGATATTCGTCATGTGATCCAGACAGAAGTCGAGAAAGTCGGTCCTCAAATCCTCCTCTTTCATTTCCAGACGCTCCACGATATTCAGCGACAAGCGCCGTACGGAGGAATTTTCTGTTTGCATGGCCAGATCTATCAACTCGTGCAGTATCCCCTGCAGTTGCGACAGCTCCTTATTGTTTGCCTTTGTCAGTCCCCAAAGTGCATTCCTGGCTACATGATAGTCCTCATGGTGCATGAATCGCAGGGCAAAGCCAAGGAAATCATCCTTCGCCTTCACTTCGTTGTATATAGCCAAAGCTTCCCCTTCGCTATACGCACCCTTCAGTCTTTCGCTGGTCACCGCCATCGCCGATTTCACAGCTCTGGTCATCATCATTTTGGGAAAAGTGAAGAATAAAGTTAATTACGCTTCGGGATGACAACGTAACCATTCTCCTCGCCCGCTCATGGATTTTCCACCGCATAGCCCTCGCGGAGCTGTATCTCGGGGTTGTCACAACGCCAGTGGATGGTAAACTTCTCGACGTTCTGTTCCTGTGCGAACTGCTGCAGGATGTCCTCATTGTTCTTGAATACACGCTTGGCATACTCCACGTTTGCGGCAATCATCTGTACGCTTGTGGCCGTTCGGTCGCAAAGCGACAGCATGTCTTTGTAGCAGTCGGGGAACTTGCTGCGGAGGCGTGATTCAATCTGGGCGGCGCCGGTAGTATTGTCGGCGAAGGTGCTGAACACGGCGGTCGGCATGGCGGCCGAGACCTTCACGTCCATCTGGTCGTCCGTCGGAATCGTGATGGGTTCAGGATCCAAGGTCTTATGCGAGGGAACCTTCTCCTCCGGATCATCCTCACAGGCAACAGTGAAGAAAAGCATGCCGAATAAGGCAAGAAGGAGATAGAAATGTTTGATTCTTAGAGCATTCATTGTTCGTAAACTTTATTAATGTCTAAATGGACAAAGCATACAGGAAATCAATCCAAATGCATACCGTTTGGTTTATTGTTACAAAGGTACAAAAAAGCTTGTTATACGCTACTTGATGCCGATTGTTTTTTTTAGTCTCTTTATGTTTCTTTAACGCTAATCACCTTACTCGCAACTATTCATCGATTATGCATACCACACTTATTCATCGCTAAGACAGCGTTCGGATAGCTGCGTATGGTGAGTTGTTGTGCAGTAGGCTTACCTTTGTCATGCCTTTATAAAAAAAACAACTATGTATTCCATTCGCTTCCAGTTTTTTTTCGTAATTTTGCCCCCAGAACCCAAATGATTCATTCGTAAGATGAGAAACATATTCAAGATTTGGTTGCTTCTGTTGCCTATCTTCGTTCTCCAGGCATGTGCGGGGAAAGACAGGCAGGAGAGGCGGGTGATCCATCAGGCAGAGCTGCTTATGCAGGAG
>CAMKMK010000249.1 GCA_946413885.1 uncultured Prevotellaceae bacterium | reverse complement strand
AGTGCTTTCGGAATGGACAGTTGGGATATACTTGATTATGGTTGCTACAATAATGATGGCCATACTCCTGCACCTTTCACTTCCTACGAGCGCATGTTTTGTGGTTGGCTTACTCCAATTGTCATTTCAGGACCCGTAAAAGTTGAAGGATTGGGGCCCATCACGTTTGGTCCAATGGCTTACATCATTTATAATAAGGCATATCCCAACGAGTTTTATATGTTAGAAAATCGTCAGCAGCATAGTTGGGATAGTTATTCATACGGTCATGGATTGCTTGTCATTCATGTGGATTATGACGAGGATGCGTGGCTCGATAACACGGTCAACGATATTGCTTCTCACCAACGTATGACCATTGTTCCTGCTGACAACTCTTTGTCCAACAGGACTCTTGCGGGTGATCCATTCCCTGGTACTACGGGTAATACTTCTCTCACCAATACAACCAAACCTGCAGCGACGCTTTACCAAGCTAATGCTGATGGTCGGAAATTCCTGTCCTGTCCCATTACCAACATTCAAGAAAATGCTGACGGATTCATTTCTTTTGAAACGGATGGAGACCAGACAGACATTACTGGTATAGAAGCAGAGCAAACAGTTTCAGCCTTCTTCGATCTTCTTGGTCGTCAACTTCCTTCCCGTCCCACTTCAGGTTTTTATTTCCATAATGGGAAGAAATTTAAGGTTAAATAGATTGTGAACATAAATTTTAGGATATGAAAAAGATCACATTAATGCTGCTCTTGGCTCTGTTTGCCGTTGGGGCCCAGGCTCAGTTGAAGAACAACAAGTACCACGAGCCAATCAAAGTTGCAAAGAAGTGGAAGAAATATAATCCAGGAGATGTGATTTTCCGTGATGAGAGCCCTGAATCAGGAGGGTCCAAGATATTTCACAACATCATACCTGAGCCTACTCCATACATTCAGGAGAATGCGTTGCGTGTCCTGCAGACCCTTTATAGGAGTCCCAAAGACAAGAATGTACCTAAGTTAAATCGTATCATCTATACCCTGAAGGAATATGATGGCGTTAGCGAGAAATATGGACATGGTGACCACGTTGGAATCCGATACAGCACGAAATGGATTGAGCGCAGTTTTGCCGGCAATGATACGATGAAACTGGATTATGAGACACGCGGCGTGCTTTATCACGAGTTGACTCACGCATATCAACTGGAACCCAAGAATTGCGGTGAGTATAGCGATGGGGGCGAGTACTGGTGTTTCATCGAAGGTATGGCTGATGCTGTCCGTTTGGCTTGTGGATGTTTCGAACAAGACTTTCAGAGCAAGGATCGTCCTCGTGCTGAAACATGGCGCAAGGGATATCGTGTGGCTGGCTATTTTTTGTGGTGGATTCAGCAAACAAAAGACAAGAACTTCCTGCGCAAATTCAATCGTTCAGCAGCCGAACTGGATACTTGGTCATGGGATGCTGCTATGAAGCACGTTTTGGGTGATAAACCAGAGAATGGAGTAGAGGCACTATGGGAAGAATACCGTAAGGCTATTGGCGAAAAGTAGTATTAAAGATTGTATATCATGAAAAAGTGGATTTTAGGACTTGTTCTGGCGTTTGTCAGCATTTCACCTGTGTTGGCACGCAAGCAATGGACAGAGAAGGAAGCATGGAAATGGCAAGAGAGAGTGGGCGTGGTGAAAGGGTTCAATGAACTCATTCCTGCGTATCCAGGCATGACTCTTGATGAGATTCTCCATACAGCAAAGGAAATAGGTCTCAACAATGTGCGGTTTTGGATACCAGGTCGTTCTGCTGAAGAGAAGATTGCAAATTTGAGGCATATTGTTGATACGGCAGAGAAGTATGGCATCACTTGTTCTCCCGTTTTGACGATGCCTATCCCCAAAGCTTTTGGAGAGTCAAAGGGAACTGATGCTGGTGCCTTGAAAGAGATGGAGGAATACACGAAGAAGATGATAGGTGCCTTTGCTAAGGACAAACGTATCATCATGTGGGATTTGTGGAACGAACCAGGTTGCGTAAATTTTTTTGATGCTGGAGATGATGATTTCTCACTTTCTCTAAAAGCCATTGAGCACATTCTGGAATGGAGTCAGGAAATGAATCCCATACAGGCTTTAACGTCAAGTATTTTCTGGCGTGATGACCTGATAAATAATGAAACACCACTTCAAAAATATGCCCGCGAGGTAGAGTCTAGGATGGATGTGCATAATTTTCATGATTATGCGGCAGCTGGTGATAGCGATCATCCACAAGAATATCAACGCAAACTGATGGATTATCTGCTTGGTATCAGTAATCGACCTTTAGTGTGTACTGAATGTCTCACTCGAGTGAACAATTCTGGGCTATCACGTACCTTTGCTGATTTCCAGCCTTATAACGTGAATTTCTATTTGTGGGGTCTCTACATTTGTGATCGCAACTGGGCAGTTCGTTGGGAACGCTCCACATACGACCCCTATGAGAACTCTTTCCATAACTTGCTGCGTCCTGATGGAGATCCTATTGATTTTCGTGATATCGAGTTGATTCGCAACTATCGTTTCACCAATGGTCAGTCTGTCGATCCAGGAGCCGAGTATACTGACAGGTGGGAGAATCAGAAAGCATGGCGTTGGATGTCTTTGGGTCCTGTGAAGGGCCGTCAGTTCGATAGTGTGAATGATGCTTTGGCTTGGTTGAAGACAGATGAAGCAAAAAGTGGTTTCAATAGTTTGAACGTTAAGTGGAACTACAATGAATATCGTGCCAGCGAGAAAGCTTTCTATGACCAGACTGATTCCTTATTGAAAATGGCTGATGC
>CAMKMK010000248.1 GCA_946413885.1 uncultured Prevotellaceae bacterium | reverse complement strand
TCAAGGTTTTTTTCGTAAATTTGCACCAAATTTATAATAATTAAACAAAGTATGGCAAAAGAATTGGAATTCCTGACAAAAAGAAGTGAGGATTATTCAAAATGGTATAATGAATTGGTTGTTAAGGCTGATTTAGCTGAACAATCAGATGTGCGTGGATGCATGGTGATCAAACCTTATGGCTATGCAATATGGGAAAAGATGCAGAGAATACTTGATGACATGTTCAAAGAAACAGGCGTTCAGAACGCTTATTTCCCTCTGCTCATTCCCAAGAATTTCCTCTCCCGAGAGGCTGAACACGTGGAAGGTTTTGCCAAGGAATGTGCTGTAGTAACCCATTATCGTTTGAAGACCAACGAGACTCACGATGGTGTAGTAGTGGATCCCGCTGCCAAGCTGGAAGAGGAATTGATTATTCGACCCACTTCGGAAACCATCATCTGGAATACCTTCAAAAACTGGATTCACAGTTATCGAGATCTGCCTTTACTGATCAATCAATGGTGTAATGTAATGCGTTGGGAGATGCGTACACGTCTTTTCTTGCGCACAAGTGAATTCCTTTGGCAAGAAGGACATACAGCACACGCTACACGCGAAGAAGCCGAGACACGTGCCCAGCAAATGTTGAAGGTATATGCCGACTTTGCAGAAAACTACATGGCAGTACCTGTCGTACAAGGTGTAAAAAGTGAAACAGAACGTTTTGCAGGAGCCTTGGACACTTACACCATAGAAGCAATGATGCAGGATGGCAAGGCCTTGCAAAGTGGTACAAGCCACTTCTTAGGCCAGAACTTTGGTAAGGCCTTTGATGTTCAGTTCCTCAACAAGGAGAACAAACCCGAATTTGCATGGGCTACCAGTTGGGGTGTAAGCACTCGCCTGATGGGTGCTTTAATCATGACCCACTCTGATGATAATGGTTTGGTACTGCCTCCAGCATTAGCTCCTACCCAGGTAGTCATTATTCCTATTGGAAAACCTAATCAAATGCCTGAGTTGGACCAGAAAGCTAATGAGATTGTTAAGAATCTGAAAGCTTTAAGTGTCAGTGTGAAATACGACAACAGCGACAACAAGCGTCCTGGCTTCAAGTTTGCCGATTATGAATTAAAGGGAGTTCCTGTACGTCTTGTATTGGGAGCTCGTGACCTGGAACAAGGTATCATAGAGGTAATGCGCCGCGATACATTGGAGAAGGAGAATGTTAACATCGAGGGTATCGAACAATACGTACACAATCTGCTTGACGACATCCAGAAGAATATCTTCAAGAAAGCCAAGGATTATCGAGATGCTCACATCTATGAGTGTGAGAACTATGAAGAATTCAAGGAGCGTATCAAAGATGGTGGTTTCTTCCTTTGCCCATGGGATGGTACTTCCGAGACTGAGGCTCAAATCAAGGAGGAGACGCAAGCCACTATTCGATGCGTGCCTTTCGGCATAGAACAAAAGCCTGGAATTGATATGGTCAGCGGAAAGCCCTCAAAGGCCAGAGTTCTGATTGCCAGAGCATACTAAGGAAACCTTATCGGGATGAGATCACCTTGGACTTGGGTCCCCAGTCTGTTTGCTGCAGAAGAAATTCCTTCTGCTGTGGTGACTTTTGTGGCCTTGCTGATGTTCTTGCAAACAGGTTCATCACCAACTGAGGCCACCTTCCTGACATCCCTTATTTCTCTACCTTGGGTACTCAAACCCTTTTTTCGGAATTGGGTAAGCAAAACAGGTCATTTCAAGCTGGTATTGCATGTGATAGAGTTCCTGCTTTTTGTCGGCCTGACAGCCATTGCCATATCTTTCCCCTATGGACGAAGTTGGCTATTCGTTGCCCTCTTCATAGTCAGCCTGCTTTGCGCTTGGCATGAACTGACAGCTCAAATGTATTATGAGCAGATGTTCAATCCACATTTGCAACGTCTCTTCAACGGGATGCGCATGTTCTCTGCTCAGACTGCTCTCGTGATGACTTACGGTGTGCTGATCATTGTAGTAGGAGCATTGGAAATTTATTTCCGACAAATCCGTCCTGCATGGTCAATGGGTTGCTATATCTTAGCAGGGGTATTCCTTCTTTTTGTCTTATTTCACATGATGATTTTGAAGGAACCTGCCGTAGGGAATCAAGGCTGGTACAAGAAACGAATACAATCGTTGAAGGAAGATACGCAAATATTAGGATACATCCAACAACAACCAAGTTGGTGGCGCCAAGTGGTTATGCTGTTTTTGCTGTTGCTTCCTCAAAGCCTGATGTTTCACACGAGAGTACTCTTCCTTATCGATTCGAAGGAGGCTGGCGGATTGGGATGCACTATTCAGGATATTGGATTTGCACAAGGTACTGTGGGCGTAATCGGATTCAGCTTGGGTATTATATTTGGACTTAGGCTGATGAAGAAATACAATCCAGCGCATCTCTTTTGGCAATTGGCCATTATGCTGGGACTCTCGCCTTTAGTCTATGTCTGCATGACTTTCTTTCCTCCCAGCAATCTGGGGATGCTCTGTGTGGCAACCTTTGTGGCTCAATTTCTCTTCGGAATGGGACTCAACGCATGTAGAGTTCTCGTGCACCAAATCTCAGGAGGAAGGTATCGAAACAGCATTGACCACCTTTCTATTCCCATCATATCAGCTTGCATGATTGTACCTATGGCTATCAGCGGATTACTTGTCACACAATTAGGATACAAGCTCTATTTTCTGATAGATATTATGACGGCTCCATTGGGATGGTTGGGAGCATATCTGCTTTCTTCTCGTGAAGAGAAGCGTTAGAATTCGTTATCGCTCGGTGTATCTGTTGTATCTGAAGGCAGGGAA
>CAMKMK010000247.1 GCA_946413885.1 uncultured Prevotellaceae bacterium | reverse complement strand
GTCTGACGGCTGTAGGAATGAGCAGAGTTGTCGTCTTCCCAAACCAATTCTCCCGTCTCTTCGTCGCGTTCTCCTTCTGAGATTCCAGGCGTAAAGTTCACATTCGAGAAACGAAGCCAAGAATGGCCCCAACTGCGGTTAATGCCAAACATTCCCAACACATCACGTTCACGGAACCATGAACCTGGCACATAACCATCAAGGGAGTTCTTATAGCAATGAGCAGCCTTGTCAGAAAAATGCCAATTCCACACGAAACGATTCACGTTTCCAGCAAAAGAGGCCGTATAGTTATAGAGTCCGTTGTTGGATTGATAACCTGCGGAGACCTTGGCTTGCATCGTCTCGTCCATCAAAGGTTTCTCTGGATGGAGTATCATCACGCCAGCAATAGCGTCACTTCCATACATCAGCGAGGCTGGTCCCTTGAGAATCTCCACAGAGTGAACACCTTCAGCATCCACTTCCAAGCCGTGCTCATCACCCCATTGCTGCCCTTCCTGACGAATACCTTGCTCAACGACCACCACACGATTGTAGCCCAAACCACGAATGACTGGCTTGGAAATACCCGCTCCGCTGCTTATCTGCGATAATCCTGGCTGGTGGCTGATAAGATCCACTATATTGGGTGCAGGAATCCGATGCAACTCTTTGGGAGAAATGACGGCAAAAGGCGATGCAGCATCACGCAATCGCTGGATACCCGTCACTCCTTGTACAGTAATCTCGCTTAGAATAGCCTCCTTCATGGGTGAGATACTGTCATCATCGCACGAACTGTGCTCATGATCGACCTGAGCATAAGAGGGCAAACTAAGGAAAAGAAGAAAGAAAACACCTATTTCACGAACTTTCCTCCCAAAAGAAATGGGGAAAAAAGTGGAATTCGTACCGAAAAACTTGAATAAAAGCATCGATTAGTAATAAAAAGAGGTAGAAACTCTCTACTTTTGGAACAAATCAGGATACTTGTGGATGAAATATATGGGAGTACAACTCCAAGCATGACAATAACTGTTCAGAGGAGCGAAATTATACGGGGAAATGAGGTCATCCTTTGGATCATAAGCCTCCCAGAAAGTATCGGCTCCCTTGCGAACCATCCCTCCCCAATAATCCTGAACGTATGCCTTCGCCTCTTCATTCATCCCACAAAGGAGCATTGCCTCCACAAGATAATGAGTCGCATAGGGAGTGCCAGGCATGACTACATCAGGATAACTGAGGGCAGCACGCAGAGCACGCTGTCCCTCCTTCTGATTGAGCACTCCAGCACGAATCATCCAAGCCTGAGAAAGGACGGAAACCTGCTTGTTGGCACCACTAAGTATAAGTCCTGACTTCTTGTCGTACAACTCTCGTTTTGAGGCTGCTTTCATCTTGCGAATCAGAGAGGGATAATCCTTCACCTCATCCTGGAAACCCAATTCCTGGGCAAGAGCGTAGGTGTTGGCTAAAGCATCGATTGTGCAGGCTTGCATACAAGCGTTCACGTCAAGTCCCTCACGCCAGTCGAAAAAGAGCCAGGCAGGACGTTTCGAAGTATTGAATATACCATTCTCTTCCACAAAAGAGAGTGCATCTTCCATCTGAACCTTGCAGACAGGCCACAGGTCAACTGCTGTCTCACGATCACGAGAATCACGATAATACTCGAGAAGGGTTGCTATATAGAGCAAGTTATAGGGAACCAGGTAACTACCTGACTGAGCATGAGGTTTAGGATACTCGAAGAGATTGCATACCAAGACACCATTCTCAGTTGTTAATCCAGCAAAGAGATAAAGGCAACGCTTGGTGAGCTGGAAATTGCGGAAGCTATAACGATTGGCCAAATATTCGAGATAGAGGTCACCTATCCACAGACGATGATCGCGTTTGGGACCATCCTCGTAAACTGTCTGCATACATTCGCGCAAAGTTGTCAACCCTACCTCATTGATATCACGAAACACCTGAGGACAGGTAGGAAGCAAGCTCGTCTGGACTTCTCCCGCAGAACTCTCAGCGGTGAAATAAAGACGATCAATGGCGAAATTGTATCCGCTGCTGGTTCCAAGCAATTCTATCTTGAGATAACGCATGGAGAGACGACGTGGCAAGGTAATCTCACGATCCATATCCACCTCCATGAACTCGACTGTCTCATCCTGCATCCATCCTCTGCTTAAACTACCAGGAAAAGGATCAAAGGGTGTATTCATCTCGGCAGGCACCTCGCCAAAAGTCATCTTCAGGCGTGTGGGCGCATCCCAAGTGCGGTCAGTCGTCTTGAGGCGAATGGTACAATATCCTGTCAGATGTTCCCCAAAATCCAAAGTGATGGAATTCAAGGAGGTGAAGTTCGTCTTATAGAAATCTTCTAAACGGTAATCGCTGACTTTATAGGTCCAACCCTGATATGCCTTATCGTCCTTCACGGGAGTAACCACCCGCTGAGGCTCAACTACACGTTTGCTGAGAGTTGGCATGTTCTGCTGAGCAATCTGCAACCAGCGCTCTTTCTGCTGACCAAATCTGTCTTCACCCCATACACCTTGCATGACTAAGAGTGTTGCAAGGAACACAAACAATCTACCTTTCATATTTGTCCTCATCATTGGTTTAAGAATTGCAAAGGTATGGAAAAAAGCCCACACCCGCAATAAGTATGGGACTTTTTTCAATAATAAGCTGTCTCTCGTCAATACTCATCCACAGGCGTTGCTCCCATCACAACATCCAACGTTCCACCTTTCTGGAAAGCTTGGAAAGGAAGGTGAGCATCGTGAAGTGCCTCTCCATTGAGCGTGAAACTCTGAGCATAGATATTCTCTGAGCTGTTGTCCTGAGCGTTGATAACAAAGGACTT
>CAMKMK010000246.1 GCA_946413885.1 uncultured Prevotellaceae bacterium | reverse complement strand
TTTTCAACGAGGATGAATATTAAGGAAAAGAGCATTATGAAAATATTCTCGCCAGTGTGCGAGAATATTTTTTAATTCCTATACAATAAAATGACTACACGCTCCGTTATATTAAGCAGGATGAAACGACTGCTATGGATAGGACTGTTTCTGCTGACTACCCTTGGAGTAAGGGCACAGTATGACGTGGCATTCACCAATTATTGGGCGTTGCAGTCCTTCTACAATCCCGCAGCGACGGGATTGGATGGCCTCCTGAACGTACAGGCAGCATACAGTATGCAGATGGTTGGTTTCGAGGACGCTCCTGCCAGCATGTATGTAGGTGCAGACATGCCTGTGTTTTTCTTAAGTCCAAAGCATGGGATGGGTGTAGGGTTCCTCAATGACGATGTGGGGCTCTTCAAGAACAAGAAGTTTTTTCTCCAGTATGCGTATCACCTGCCCTTGTTCAAAGGAAAGTTCAGCATAGGTGCCAGAGCAGGTCTCCTGCAGAATGGGTTCGATGGAACAGACCTTGACGTGGAGGATCCCAATGACGCTGCTTTCGCATCTAACGATGCCAACGGAACAGGCTTTGATCTGGATGTAGGTCTGCGCTATTCTTACAAGCAGGTTTGGTATGTGGGTGTGAGCGCGATGCATTGTCTTGGTCCTACCATTTCACTTGGAGATGACAAGATTTATGAAATCTCTATTGATCCCTCACTTTACCTGACAGGAGGATACAAGCTGAAATTCCGTCAGCCTCAGTATGCGCTCATGACGAATGCCTGCCTGCGGACTGACTTGCAGGACTGGAGAGCAGACATCACTGCTCGTCTGGCTTACGACGGAGAGAAGCATAAACTGTATGGTGGTGTGAACTATAGTCCAACCAAGAGTGTAGCTGTCATGCTGGGCATTGATTTCCATGGCATCAATCTGGGTTACAGTTACGAAATGTACACCCGTGGAATAGGAGCCCTAAATGGAACGCACGAGTTGGTACTAGGTTACCAGACAGACTTGGATTTGTTTAAGAAAGGAAAGAATCTACACAAGAGCGTAAGATTGCTGTAATGCTGTTTTGATCGCTGTAAATGTTGAATAGAAATATAGAACGAAAAGAATATATGAAGACAAAGAGTCTGCTTTTATTGGCAGTAGCTATTATCAGTTATGGGTTGATATCCTGCATGGGTAGCAACTCATCGGCTAATGCTACAGGTGGAGAGTTGACTGGAGTCCGTGGTACTTCTTATAGCGAACCTACTCCCTATGGGATGGTGCCTGTTCACAAAGGTTCTCTGAAGGTTGGCTTGGAATCGAACGACACGCTATGGGGCGCTGAGTTCCCTGCTCGTGAAATTAGTGTAGACGGTTTCTGGATGGACGAGCAAGAGGTCAGCAATGCCAAGTATCGTCAGTTCGTGAATTGGGTTCGTGACAGCATCATTCGTGAGCGTCTTGCAGATCCTGCCTATGGCGGAGACGAAACCTACAAGATAGAAGAGGACAAAGAAGGTAATCCCATCACTCCTCACCTGAATTGGAGTAAGTCGATTCCATGGAAGAAGGCTACTGAAGACGAACAGCGTGCCATCGAAAGTGTCTATGTGATTCATCCCATTGATGGAACAAAGATGCTTGATGCCAGCCAAATGAACTATCGTTACGAAATTTATGACTATGCTGCTGCTGCACAACGCAAGTATCGTCTTAATCCAGAAGAACGAGACCTGAATACTGACCATGCTGTAGACAACAGCGATGTGATGATAAGCAAAGATACGGCATGGATTGACGATGATGGTAAGATCGTGAGTCAGACTATCACGCGTCCTTTGAGTGGTCCTTGGGATTTCTTGAACACTTATATTGTGAACATCTATCCTGATACTACTTGTTGGGTCAATGATTTCCAGAATGCTGATAATGAGCGTTACATGAAACTCTATTTCAGCAATCCTACTTATGACGATTATCCTGTGGTTGGTATCAGTTGGGAACAGGCTAACGCTTTCTGTGCATGGCGTACAGATTTTCTTATCAAGGGCTTGGGAGGATATGCCAAACAAATCCAACGTTTCCGCCTACCCAGCGAGATTGAGTGGGAGTATGCTGCTCGAGGCAAAGAAGGCAATCCCTTCCCTTGGGAAAGTAAGGAAATAAAAAGTGACAAGGGATGTTTCTATGCAAACTACAAGCCTGATCGAGGAAATTACACGAATGATGGAAGCTTGATAACCAGCAAATGTGGAGCCTTTAGTGCAAACAGCAATGGCTTATATGACATGGCGGGCAACGTAGCAGAGTGGACAAGTACCATTTTCACGGAGGCTGGAGTGGAGAGCATGAGTGACATGAACCCTGAGTTGAGATACAATGCTGCTAAGGAAGATCCTTATCGTCTCAAGAAGAAAAGTGTTCGTGGAGGAAGTTGGAAAGATCCAGAAAGTATGATTCGAAGTGCTTGGCGTAGCTATGAGTATCAAAATCAGCCTCGTTGCTATATTGGTTTCCGTTGTGTCCGTACGATGATTAGTGATACCAAGGGTAGCATTCCCAAAGGTAGCAAGAAGAAAAAATAAGAGTTGATTCTTAACATGAGATACAATAACAATAATCGATAACAGAAAAAAATAAATATAATGAATCCAATAGCCGCAATCCAAAAATGGATGGATTCTGCATCTGGTCAGAAATTCATGAACTATGCCTACAGCTGGGGTGCTGCAGTCGTTATTTTAGGTACCTTGTTTAAGCTGACTCACCTTCCAGGGGCCAACTTGATGTTGTTCATTGGTATGGGTACTGAGGTGTTCGTGTTCTTCGTGTCTGGTTTTGAGAAAACGTATGAAGTGAATAAAGACGAAAACAGCA
>CAMKMK010000245.1 GCA_946413885.1 uncultured Prevotellaceae bacterium | reverse complement strand
CGCTATCTGTCTTCTTATCCAGATGGCGCTGTGGTTGCCTTGTATCGTGCGAAGGGGAAGAAGAAACTGCATCTGCGCTTCTCGATGGTTCCTGGCGAGGACTTGGGTGTCAGCGAGGTAGCGTATGAGGCGGATGGATCAGGCCACTTTGGAGGCAAGTTGACGACGGTCTCCTTTGCGGCAAGGTTCCGTGTGGTTCCCTCTGGTCAGAACGCCTCTGTCAGGAAGACGGGTACGGGCATTGAGGTGGAGGGAGCCGACGAGGTGAAACTGGTCCTGATAGGCGCCACGAATTTCGACATCTCCCAGCTCTCTTGCGTATCGCCTACAATGGACGTGAGGTCGGAAGTGAAGAGTAGGGTGGAAAAGGTGTCTGCCAAACCTTGGGAGGCTATCCTGAGGGACCACATCGCAGACTTCCGTCCTTTTATGGATAGGGTTGACCTGCAGTTGGGCAACGCATCCTCTACGCTTCCCACCGATGACCTTATTGATTTCTATAATGATGAAAGGAGGAACGTGACGGGCACGGAGCCTGAGGCGCTCTTCCTCGAGCAGTTGTATTTCTCCTACGGCCGTTACCTGGAGATCAGCAGCAGTCGTGGAGTAGATTTGCCCAGCAACTTGCAGGGAATCTGGAACAACGTGAGTCATGCCCCTTGGAATTCGGATATTCACAGCAACATCAACGTGCAGATGAATTACTGGCCTGCCGAGCCAACCAACATGTCGGAACTTCATCTTTGTTACCTGAACTACATCATCACGATGGCACAACGTGACAACTGGAAGAAGGCTGCCAGGAATTACGGCAGTACTTCTACGGGCTGGACTTGCTTCACGGAGAACAACATCTTTGGAGGAATGAGTACTTGGGGAAGCAATTACTTCGTGGCAAATGCTTGGTACTGCAGTCACCTGTGGCAACATTACCGCTACACGCTGGACCGTGCTTTCCTGCAACGCGCCTTCCCTGTCATGTGGAATTGTGCTGAGTTCTGGATGGAGCGCCTGATCGCTGACCGAGGTTGCGAGGAACTCTCTATCAAGCCTGACGGAAGCTATGTGGCTCCTGATGAGTTCTCGCCTGAGCAAGGGGATCATCCCCGTGAGGACGGAACGGCTCATGCCCAGCAATTGATTTATGCACTCTTCAAGAGCGTACGCCAGAGCATCGACATCTTGGGCTTGCAGGAATGCGGACTGACCAACACGGACGTGGCGAACTTGGACGACTATCTCGACAAGACTGATCAGGGCCTCCACACAGAGGTTTATACGGCGAATACGGAGAAACACGCCGCCTGGACCAATCCCAGAAATGGCGTGAAGAAAGGCGACAAGATCCTGCGTGAATGGAAATATGCCACCTACGACGTGAGCCGCGATCCCAGTCACCGTCACCTGAGCCACATGATGGCCTTGTATCCTCTGAACGAGATTGGCCCAACGAGCGAATACCTGCAACCTGTCATCAACTCGCTGCTGGTACGTGGCGACGAGGCTACAGGATGGTCTATGGGCTGGAAGGTGAACCTTTGGGCGCGTGCTCAGGACGGCAATCATGCTCATCGTATTCTTCATTATGCGCTGATGCATTCCTCGGGTTACTCCACCGATTACTCACCTCAGAAGCGACAGGGACGTGTTTATTATAATCTCTACGATGCGCATCCTCCTTTCCAGATCGACGGCAACTTCGGAGTTTGTGCAGGAATTGCAGAGATGCTGCTCCAGAGTCAGACCGACACGTTGCAGCTATTGCCAGCCTTGCCTGACGTTTGGGCTTCAGGTCACGTGAGAGGACTGCGTGCCGTAGGGAATTTCGAGGTGGATCAGGAATGGCAAAAGGGTAGTTTGAAACTTGCGGTTATCCGCAGCGATTCTGGTCAACCGTGTGCCGTCAGATATTCTGGCATAGCCTCATTCGAGGTTAAAGAAAAGGATGGAGATAAGGTATCTTTCGAAATTGATTCACAAGATGTTATCTCCTTCCCAACAGAAACAGGTAAAACGTATGTCATAAAAAGTAAGTGATAGATGGATTTTGAGAAGATACAAGGATTGATAGATGCCCCGTTCACACCTTTTTATCCCAACGGGGACATCAATCTGGAACCCATTCCAGCCTATGCCCGTATGCTGGCGAAAAATGGTCTGAAGGGTGTTTTCATCAATGGGTCGAGTGGTGAGGGATACATGCTGACCGAGCAGGAGCGAATGCAGCTGGCTGAAGCTTGGATTGAGGCAGCTCCCAAGGACTTCAAAGTAATAGTTCACGTAGGTTCCTGCTGTGTGCGCAACAGCCGATTGCTGGCTGAACATGCACAAAGAATCGGCGCATGGGGAATAGGGGCGATGGCTCCTCCCTTTCCCAAAGTGAGCAGGGTGGAGGAGTTGGTGAAATACTGCGAAGAAATTGCCTGCGCTGCCCCTAACCTACCTTTCTACTTTTATCACATTCCTGCTTTTAATGGAGCCTATCTGCCGATGGTGAAATTCCTGGAGGCTGTGGACGGAAGAATTCCTAATTTCGCAGGCATCAAATATACCTACGAGAGCTTGTATGAGTACAATCAATGTCGTCTCTATGCTGGCGGCAAGTTCGATATGCTGCACGGTCAGGACGAGACAATCCTGCCTTGCCTGGCAATGGGTGGTGCTCGTGGAGGAATTGGAGGTACAACCAACTACAACGGTCGTAATTTGGTGGCTATCCTCGATGCGTGGAAAGAAGGCGACATTGAAAAGGCACGTCAGCTGCAGAACTATTCCCAGTTGGTAATCAATATAATCTGCCATTTCCGTGGGAATATCGTGGGAGGAAAGCGCATCATGAAACTCATGGGGCTCGACTTGGGACCCAACCGCACTCCTTTCC
>CAMKMK010000244.1 GCA_946413885.1 uncultured Prevotellaceae bacterium | reverse complement strand
TGAAAAAGACAACACGTTGAAACGGAAAAGACAACACGTTGAAACCGCGAACTCAACACGTTGAAATTGCAAACACAACACGTTGTCTTTTCACACTCAACACGTCATGAAATAAAATAGGAATGTACAAGATATCTCAGATAGCAGTTTTGACAGGGGCTCACCAAATAGGTCAGCGTGACCAGGAAATCGATTGGTTGCTGACGGATAGCCGTAGTCTTTGTTTTCCTGAATCCACTCTTTTCTTTGCTATACGCACCCAGCGAGGCGATGGGCATCGTTTTGTGCCAGATCTTTACCAGCGGGGTGTCCGCAGTTTTTTGGTGGAAAGCCTTCCTGAAGGTGATTTTCCTGATGCTGTTTTCCTGTTGGTTCCTGATTCTTTACAGGCCCTCCAGCGGCTGGCAGAGCGTCATCGCGAGTCCTTCGACATTCCTGTGATAGGAATTGCAGGCAGCAACGGGAAGACTACCGTCAAAGAATGGATATATCAGATGCTGTCGCCCGACTATACGGTAACTCGCAGCCCTCGCAGTTTCAACTCTCAAATCGGCGTTCCTCTCAGTATTTGGGGGCTGTGGCACCAGTCGCAGATAGGAGTTTTCGAGGCTGCCATCTCTCAACCAAACGAAATGCAGGCCCTGCAGCGCATTATCCAGCCCACGATTGGAGTCTTCACTTGCTTGGGTTCTGCTCATCAGGAGAATTTCGAGTCCATGAAGCAGAAGTGTTTGGAAAAGCTCATCCTTTTTCATGATGCGAAAGCTCTTATCTATCCTGTTGATGATCAGCTGGTTGCTGATTGTGTTGAGCATTTGGATTTCTCTGGTGAACTGATTCCTTGGCACCATACAGGTGATGCCTTGAGTGACAATCGTGAGATTGTGGCTACAGTATGCCGCTATTTAGGCATGAAGGAGGAGCTTATCCAGCAACGTTTGGCTCAATTGGAACCTGTGGCTATGCGACTGCAGGTTTTGGAGGGACGAAACAACTGTACGCTGATCAATGACTCATATAATAGCGATCTCAACAGTCTGGATATTGCTCTCGATTTCATGAATCGTCGTCCTGAAGGGCAAGGTCGCACGCGTACCCTTATCCTTAGTGACATCTTGCAGAGCGGCGTGCCCCCCATGATGTTTTACACGCATGTGGTCAAACTTCTCGAAAGCAGAGGTATAGACCGCTTGGTGGCTGTGGGGCCTGTGATCAGTCAACATAAGGAATGTTTCAGCGAACTCGATGTCCAATGCGATTTCTTCCCTGGGACAAAGGCTTTGCTCCAGAGCGGACTTTTGGATGAACTTCATGATCAGCTAATTCTCATCAAGGGTGCCCGTTCGTTCCACTTCGATGAAATCACAGACCTACTCGTTAAGCGTGTTCATGAGACCATTCTCGAGGTAAATCTTGGCGCTGTGGTGGAGAATCTCAATTACTATCGCTCGTTCATGCACCCAGATACCAAAATGATCTGCATGGTCAAGGCAAGTGCTTATGGAGCAGGTGCGATTGAGATAGCCAAGACTCTGCAGGAGCACAGGGTTGATTACTTGGCTGTGGCTGTAGCAGATGAAGGAGTGGAGTTGCGTCGTGCTGGTATCACTTGCAGCATTATGGTCATGAATCCTGAGATGAGTTCCTTCCACACGTTGTTCCAGTATGGACTTGAGCCAGAAGTTTACAGCTTCCGTCTCTTGGAGGCTCTCATTCAGGCTGCTGAGAAGGAGGGCGTTACGAATGTTCCTGTTCACATCAAGCTCGATACAGGTATGCATCGCCTGGGTTTCGACCCGCTGAAGGACATGTCTCACTTGATTGATAGGCTTCATCACCAGACGGCTGTTATTCCTCGTTCCGTCTTTTCGCATTTTGTGGGAAGTGACAGCGATGATTTCGACGAGTTCAGCGCCCATCAATATGAACTTTTCATTCAAGGGAGTGACCAGTTGCAATCAGCTTTCTCTCATCACATTCTGCGTCATATCTGCAATAGTGCAGCCATCGAGCATTTCCCTGATCGCCAACTCGATATGGTGCGTCTTGGATTGGGACTTTACGGTATCAATAGCCGCAACAATCAGATGATTCACAACGTAAGCACCTTGCGTACCACCATTCTGCAAATTCATGATGTACCTGCAGGTGAGAGCGTGGGTTACAGCCGCAGGACATTCTTGGATCGTGACAGCCGTATTGCCTGCATCCCTATTGGATATGCGGATGGGCTTGACCGCTATTTGGGTAATCGACGTGCATATTGCTTGGTTAATGGTCAACGTGCTTATTATGTGGGCAATATCTGTATGGATGTTTGTATGATTGATGTGACGGATATTACCTGTCAGGAGGGTGATAGTGTCGTTATCTTTGGTGAGGAACTTCCTCCCTCTGTCCTCTCAGATATTGTTGGCACCATACCTTATGAAATCCTGACAGGTGTCAGCGATCGTGTGAAACGAATTTACTTCCAAAAATAAATAAGGTATAAGAACCTGTTCTTATCAGACTAAAAAAGAAAGAAGAAGGCTACGAACTCATCGCAGCCTTCTTTCTGTTTCATGTTCTTCCTTATCCTCTTTCAAGAGGGTAGGAGAGAGAAATCTACTTCACCATCATCTTCTTACCGTTGATGATATAGATGCCCTTCTGGGTCTTCTCTACACGGATACCGTTGATAGTGTAGATCTTGTTCTGTTCGATAGCAGTCTTGATGCTTTCAACGGCATTCCCGTCATTGCGATAAGTGCCATCATCAGCACGTACCACGCGGCCATGTGTGCGGTCGAGAACGGGATAAGGATCTACACCGATCGTTTGGAACCACTGGTCAGTCTCCTGACCTTCATTCAACGCATAGCAGATGGCACCGCTTGCCA
>CAMKMK010000243.1 GCA_946413885.1 uncultured Prevotellaceae bacterium | reverse complement strand
CATTATCAATGTAGGTGAGAACAATTATCTTGAGTCAACAGGTATATAGTTCCCTAAATAGTTGTATCTTCCTCGAAAAGGAAATACTTTTTACTTATTCAAGGTCCAACAGAATCCGTCCTTTGTATCCTTTACTTCAAATCCATAGGCGGCGAGGTCATCACGGATCTTATCGCTCAAAGCCCAATTCTTCTCATTTTTTGCCTGTTGACGCTGCTCCAGAATCATATCCACCACATGTCCAAAAGCTTCCTCGCGAGCCTTATTGCTATTACCTGTCTCTAAAGTGAGACCCAAGATGTCGAAAGCGAAGGTATGAAAAACTTCTGCCAAAGCCTTTGCTACTTCAGCGGTAATGCTCGCCTTCTTGTCAATCACGGAATTTATCACGCGACAAGCATCGAAGAGGTTGCTGATAACGATGGGACTGTTCAAGTCATCATTCATAGCATCATAGAGTTTCTCTCGCAATTCATTCACATACTTCATCTCCACCTGAGGTTGTCCCTTCACTTTCTGGCCTTCCTGCAGTCGCAAGACAGCTTTGTACCCATCCATCAGACGATTGAATCCCTTTTCTGCAGCCTGAAGAGCCTCATTTCCGAAATCTACCGTACTACGATAGTGAGCCTGCAGAATGAAGAATCGGATGGTCATGGGAGTGTATGCCTGCGTCAGCAAAGGATGGCTACCTTCGAAGAACTGGGGAAGGGTAATGAAATTGTTGTAACTCTTGCCCATCTTCTTCCCATCAATTGTAATCATGTTGTTATGCATCCAATAATGAACCATCTGACTGCCTTGAGAGGCTACTGCCTGAGCAATCTCGCATTCGTGGTGGGGGAAAATCAGATCCATTCCACCTCCGTGAATATCGAAATGCTCACCAAGATATTTCCTACCCATAGCGGTACACTCGCAATGCCAACCTGGGAAGCCATCGCTCCACGGGCTTGGCCAACGCATGATATGTTCAGGTTGAGCAGCCTTCCAAAGAGCGAAATCGGCCTGATTCTTCTTCTCTCCTACTCCAGCCAACTCGCGACTGGCATCCTTGATGTTCTCCAAATCACGACCTGAAAGGATTCCGTACTTGTAATCCTTGTTGTATTTCTCTACATCAAAATAGACACTTCCATTGGACACATAAGCGTATCCGTGATCCAGAATCTGCTGAACCAGTTGTTGCTGTTCGATGATATGGCCTGTTGCATGAGGTTCAATGCTGGGAGGCAGACAATTGAGAGCTCCAATTGCCTCATGGAAACGATTGGTGAAATACTGGGCTACCTCCATAGGTTCCAATTCTTCCAGACGAGCCTTCTTGGCAATCTTATCCTCGCCCTCATCGGCATCGTGCTCTAAATGACCTACATCGGTGATGTTGCGTACGTAGCGAACCTTGTAGCCAATATGTTGCAAGTAACGGAACAACAGGTCGAAAGTGATGGCGGGGCGAGCATGTCCCAAGTGAGCATCGCCATAGACGGTAGGGCCACAAACATACATGCCCACTCGACCTTCGTGAAGGGGTTTGAACAATTCCCTCTGACGCGAGAGAGTGTTGTAAATCAATAATGGTTGCATTTTCTATTTCTTTTTTTTATGAATTCTTTTTTTGCTGTGCCTGATCTTCTTCAATAAAATCCAGCAATTGTTCCACCGCTTCCTCCTCTGGGATATTCTTCCTAACGCAGATCTTGTTCTTGTAGAGACTTACCTTTCCACGGGCAGCACCTACGTAACCATAATCGGCATCAGCCATCTCACCAGGTCCATTCACGATACACCCCATAATGGCTATCTTCAGGCCCTTCAGATGAGCAGTAGCTGCCTTGATACGTGAAATCGTACCCTCAAGATCATAAAGTGTACGACCACAACCAGGACAACTGATGTATTCAGTCTTGACAAACTTTATTCGAGCAGCTTGCAGAATACTGTCAGCCAAATCGGTCAATACATCTTCAGCGAAACCTTCGCATTGGATTATTAACTTATGAGCTTTCTTGTCGATAAAGAGTGGTCCTACAGCCATTGCTGCCTTTAATTGAAGATCTTCCAGAGAGGTGGCTTCCAAATCAAGCGTGATTGTATCATCATGGATACTCTTTTCGGCTTTCTCACGTAAAGCAGAACATTCAGGAATCAGTTCCACCAAACGCTTAGCCACAGGAATTTCCTTCTCAGGAGCTTCTGATAGACTCACGCGAATGGTGTCGCCAATACCTTCCGTCAATAAGGCTCCGATACCTACCGCACTCTTAATACGTCCATCCTCTCCCTCTCCTGCTTCTGTAACTCCCAGATGCAAAGGGAAATCCATGCCTTCCCTCTCCATCTCCTTGACCAGTAATCGCATGCTCTGCACCATCACGACAGTATTGCTGGCTTTCACGCTGATTACCACATTAAGGAATTTCTCACGCATGCAAACTCGAAGGAACTCCATGCAACTCTCCACAATCCCCTCAGGCGTATCACCATATCGACTCATGATACGGTCACTCAGCGAACCATGATTCACACCAATGCGGACTGCTGTATCATGTTCTTTGCAAATATTGAGAAAAGGAATCAAGCGATCCTCTATCTTCAATAGTTCCTGAGCATATTCTTCGTCTGTGTACTCCAAATGCTTAAACTGACGTGCAGCATCCACGTAATTACCTGGATTGATACGCACTTTTTCACAATTGATTGCCGCCACATCAGCTACACGAGGATTGAAATGCACATCAGCCACCAAAGGTACATTACAACCTGCAGCCCTGACACCTTCTTTGATAAACCGCATATTCTCGGCTTCGCGGATACCTTGTGTAGTCAGTCGAACCAATTCTCCACCTGCCTCAACAATACGAAGTACTTGAGCCACGCTATCTTCTGTAT
>CAMKMK010000242.1 GCA_946413885.1 uncultured Prevotellaceae bacterium | reverse complement strand
GACATCAAAGGCGCCCGCATGTGGACAGGAGCTCAAGAAGCTCTCCACGAAGGACTGAAGAATGTGGGATTCCTACGCACCAACATCGAGTTCATCCAAGAGTTTTTCGCTTCTGGCGAGGTCAGCGAGATATGGCTCACCTTCTCAGACCCTCAGATGAAGAAGGCTACGAAACGCCTCTGCAGCACTTTCTTCCTCAATCGGTATCGTCAGTTCCTCCAAGACGGCGGTCTCATCCATCTGAAGACAGACAGCAACTTCCTTTTTACCTACACTGAGGAGCTCTTGCGGGCCAATAACCTGCCTACTGAGGCTGCCACCCGTAACCTGTATGCCCTTGACCAGCCACGCACAGCACACGAGCAACTGGCCGCCAGTATCCAAACCTACTACGAAAGCATGTGGCAAGCACGAGGAATCGACATCAAGTATCTCTGCTTCAGGCTCCCCCAAGAAGGTTATCTGGCTGAACCTGACGTGGAAATTCCTCTCGACGAATATCGCAGCTATAGTCGAGAAAAGCGCAGCTCAAAAAGCGTAGGAAAATAAAATCACCCCTTATCATGGCTCAAGAAATTTATCCCAAACTCATACTCGATGCGCTGGCTACCGTGCGCTATCCAGGGACAGGAAAGAACGTGGTGGAAATGAAAATGGTGGAGGACGATATGCGAATCGCAGGCCTTCATGTCAGCTTCAGTCTCATTTTCAACAAACCCACCGATCCCTTCATGAAGAGCATGGTGAAAGCTTGCGAGGCAGCCATCCACGCTTACGTAGGCAAGGAAGTGGAGGTGGAAATCAAGACCAAGACGTTGCAAGCCCCTCGTCCTGACCTGCCAGACCTGTTGCCTGGCGTGAGGAACATCATTGCTGTCAGCAGCGGTAAGGGAGGAGTCGGCAAGAGTACCGTAGCCGCCAATCTGGCTATTGGACTGACACGATTGGGCCACAGGGTAGGTTTACTGGACTGCGACATCTTTGGTCCAAGCATTCCTAAGATGTTCCAAATTGAGGAGGAACGCCCTTACAGCGAACGAGTCAACGGACGTGACCTGATCATGCCCATCGAGAAATATGGCGTGAAAGTCCTGAGCATTGGTTTCTTCGTGGAGCCAGACCAAGCGACTCTCTGGCGAGGAGGAATGGCAAGCAACGCGCTGAAGCAATTGATTGGGGATGCCAACTGGGGTGAGCTGGATTATTTCGTGCTCGATACCCCTCCAGGAACCAGTGACATCCATCTGACCCTCGTCCAGACCTTGCCCATTACAGGTGCCGTCATCGTGAGCACACCCCAACAGGTCGCCCTTGCTGATGCCCGCAAAGGTATCAATATGTACCAAAACGAGAAGGTCAACGTGCCTATTCTGGGACTCGTGGAAAACATGTCGTGGTTCACTCCTTCCGCTCATCCTGACGAGAAATATTTCCTTTTTGGAAACGAGGGCGTGAAACATCTGGCTGAGGAAATGAATGTGCCTCTTTTGGGCCAAATTCCCATCGTACAAAGTATCTGCGAGAGTGGAGACCAAGGAATCCCTTCTGTGCTGGATCCTGGCAGCATCACAGGACAGGCTTTCCTGCAAATGGCGGCTCGTTTGGTTACTCAGACTGATATCCGCAACCAGCAACTGCCTCCCACCACTATCGTAGGAGTTCACTGATGATTTGCTCGTTCACCTGACGAAGAGTCTCGCTGGCAGCCTTCAGGTTGCGGCTGAACTCCTCATAGGTTGACTCGCCACCATCGCACAGGTCCGTCACAGCTTTCACATAGAGGACAGGAACGCCGTAAAGCTGACAGACAAACCCTACGGCGGCACCTTCCATATCCTTCAGCTCCCCTCCATGCTCCAGGATGATATCACGGTCAATAGGCTGCATATCGAGCGAGGAACCTGTAGTCACCTTGCCCATCTTCAACCCTAGCTTATCGGCCAGCTCTGCACTACCCTCCCATACAGGATAGTTTCCCAAACCTTGCACGTTCCATTCATCATCACCAGACACGCGACGATCGTGGAAGATGGCTCCATTTCCTATATAGACGTCTGCTATGTTGGCTCCTTTCATCTTGAATCCGCCACACGTTCCGCTACTGACAACCAAATCAGGATGCAGCCGCTGGATAGCCACCTGAGTTGCCACGCAGGCAGGTTCGCAGCCAACGAGATCCATTTCATGCTGACGACCGTTCAGCACCACATAAAGCCAGCTCCCATTGACCTCAGCCTCATAGAGCTGACAGGGCAGAGGGGCAAAAAAGTCAGGCACCAATCGGATATTGTAGGCTTCGATGAAAGGACGCGCCTCAGCCTCCATCGCCACAATATAGCAAATTTTCTTCATCGCGTCAGTCCTTTCTACCAAATATCTTCAGGGGTTTCAGGATTATCGTAAACCTCCTTGGGGCAGAACTCCAAGTAGTCGACATAATACTCACGCTTGGGGTCATCCAAACAAGTCTTGAAACGCAGATAATACGTCTTGTCTGGATCCATCTGCTGAGTGATGATGATGCGGCGCGAACAGATATTGCTGTTTCGAGCCGTAATGGTGCCGCCAGGGCTTCCTGCGATGTAGATCTCTGGACCTTTCATGAAACCATTGTTTCGCATGATCTTGTCCACGTCGATGTTATAATCATCGTCGTCAGTATCCACTACCCATCCGATATTGCTTGGGAAGTACCCAGCCTTGGTGCTGCGGTATTGGGAACCAATCTGCAAGTCCAAAGGAATACCCATGGGAGCCAGATGCCCCAAATCGCTTCCCCAGTAGAACTGGAAGATGCCTCGGTTGCCCATCTCTCCACCATTCTGGCAAGCGAAACGCAATTCATAGGTGCCATAGCGGGGAACGGGTGGCAGGCGCATCGTCACGTCGAGATTACC
>CAMKMK010000241.1 GCA_946413885.1 uncultured Prevotellaceae bacterium | reverse complement strand
ATTTGACAATCAACGACTTCGCCAAGCACATCGCTGAGCATGGAACGCTCTACAGTCGCGACGTGATCCAGGGCGTCCTGATCAAGATGGTGGACTGCATGCGCGAGCGCCCTCTTCACATTTTACTTCCTCTTTTCTTTTGGGAATCATCAAAATTTCGTAAATTTGTGATGGAAAACATGAATTTAAGGTGTTATGAAGAAGTTTTGGAATCTGTTTTTGCTGCTTTTTATGGTGGCGCAAGGCTTGCTTGCAGAGAAGGTCATCTATGTTGCTCCCAATGGGAATGATCAGAATCAGGGCGACAAGGCTCATCCTTTGCTGACCTTACAGCAGGCTTTGGAGCGCTCCCGTCAACAGCGGGATGGCGCGAGCCAGGTGACCATCCAGTTGGCTGAGGGAGTCTATCCGATTCTGCATCCCGTACAATTGGACAGCCGTGACAATGGACTCAGCATCATAGGGGCTGGGAGGGGCAGGACTCGCATTACAGGAGGTGTGGAGTTGCCTCGTTTTCAAGCGGTTGGCAATGGTCTGTGGAGGACTGATGTGGGCTCTCTGATGGCTTTTGGCGGCGACATCTCACAGCTGTATGTGAATGGCGTGCGTGCCGTTTGTGCACGTACCCCCAACGGGCTGAATACCTTCCAGACGGGTAGTGCGCAGGAGTGGAAAGTGGATTCCCTTTCTGACATTCCTCGATACCACATGGCTGCTCAAAGCATCCAGCTCCCCAAAGAGGCTATCCCTGTGCTGAAGAAAGCCAAGGCCTCGCCTTCAGGGTTGCGTATCGTGGTGCTGCATGCTTGGGACATGACTCGCCGCAGCGTGCAAAGTTTCTCGTCAGACAGCGGTGTCGTTTATGTGTCGGGTCAGCCGATGCATGTCTGGAACCGCATGGACAGGGCTGGTGCCTCGCTTTGCTATTTGGAGAATGACCGCAGTTTCCTGGATGCTCCAGGGGAGTATTTCCTGGATCAAGGTGAGGGCTACCTTTATTACATTCCACGCGAGAACCAGGTGATAGAGAAGGCTACCGCCGTCGTTCCCGTTCCTTCCCAATTGGTGGAGGTGAAGGGTACTGCCAAGAGATGGATAGAGGACATCCTGCTGGAGAACCTCACGCTGGAGTACTCGCGTTACAGCATCCCCTGGCAGGGCAACGAGCCCAATCAGGGTGCCTGTCTGGCGGATGCCTCTGTGTCGGCTGAGTATGTGAGGAATCTGACGCTGAAGAACGTGGAAGTTGCCCATACAGGTAACTGGGCGATCGAGATGGGGCTGGCGAGTCGTGATTGCAGGGTGGAGCATTGCTATCTTCACGATCTGGGAGGTGGAGGCGTAAAGGTGGGTACGTCTGGCATTCCTGATGACGAGGAACACGAGTTGGCTCGTGGCAATCATGTGGTCAACAACATTATCTGTCAGGCAGGAGAGACTTTCCCGCCAGCGGTGGGCATCATGCTGCGCAACGCCAGCGACAACGAGGTGGTTCACAACGACATCTCCAATCTCTATTACACAGGAATCTCTGTGGGTTGGGTGTGGGGTTACGCTCATTGTCCCTCTGTTCGCAACACCATCAGTTACAACCATATCCACCATATCGGCTGGGGTATCCTAAGCGACATGGGAGGCATCTACACGCTGGGAAATTCTGAGGGGACAAAAGTGAGCTACAACCGTATCCACGACATCTATTCCTACGGCTACGGCGGTTGGGGACTCTATCCTGACGAGGGCACGACGGGCATCCTGATGGAGAACAATCTGGTCTATAACTGCAAGAGTTCAGGCTTTCACCAGCATTATGGGAAGGACAACATCATCCGCAACAACATCTTCGTGAACTGTATCAAGGCGCAGTTGGAAGCCACACGAGTGGAGCCTGACCACTTGCCTTTCACCTTCACAGGGAATATCCTTCAATACAAAGAAGGCCAGATGTACGGCATCAATTGGGATAAGGTGAACTTCCAGAGTGACAAGAATATTTATTGGCGAACGGATGGGGAGATTCCTTCGTGGAACGGCCTCTCGTTGGCTGAATGGCAGAAGCAGACAGGGAAGGACTTGCACTCCATCATCGCAGATCCGCAATTGGTTGACATCGCGAAAGGAGATTTCACCCCCAGGAACAAGAAAGCCCTGAAAAAGATAGGTTTCAAGGTTTTTGACCCCATGCAAGCTGGCGTGGAAGGTGATGAGGAATGGATTCGCCTGGCTCAGCAGGATCCACGAAAAGCGAAGCTCTACGACGAGATTGTAGAGAAGTTGAAGAAAGAGTGAGCGAGATTGTTCCTTCCTAAGGAAATGTAAAATATTTTGTAGAATCCTGATTGCTTTCCCCTCTTCTTTCACCCTCCCAAAGCAAGGAAGGAAGGGAAGTTTCCTGTTTTGTTAAATTGCATCATGCAAAGAGGTTTTTCTAAAAGTTTTCTTGTTCGTGTCAGCAAAATTATTTAATTTTGTGGTTGTTTAAACGTAAAAAGGATTCGAAACAGGCATGAATTCAGGTAGGAAAACAGGTGTATTGCTGTTGTTGCTGCTCTCTCTTGGGGCGCAGGCAAAAATCGTGGAAACGACCCAGGTGAAGTCTGTCGCAATGGAGGGATACATCGGAAAACGGGTGGATGACTGCATCCGTAAGCGAGTGATGGGGCAAAATGTGGATGAATTGATTGAGCCCTTCAAATTGCAGGACGAGACCAACGGCCGATGGGCGAGCGAGTTCTGGGGGAAGTGGATACAGGGCGCAATGGCATCGTACCAATACAATCAGGATCCTGCCCTTTATCAGAAGATTAAGGATGGAGCGGATAAGCTGATGGCAACCCAACTGCCCAGCGGCTATATAGGGGACTACGACACGAATTACCAGTTGAAAGGCTGGGACGTGTGGGGAAGGAAATACACCCT
>CAMKMK010000240.1 GCA_946413885.1 uncultured Prevotellaceae bacterium | reverse complement strand
TACATCTTTTCTTTGTAGAACTCGTTTATTTGCTCGCGAGATCAAGAGAGAGTCTTTATTTGGCAGGAATGACATAATCATCCATCTGTTGCCCATTCCTGTCAAGCAACACGAGACGGATTTGATTGCGAGTGACCTTCATGTTGATTGCACTCACGGTACGTTTTCCTTCCGTAAAACGTGATTCTATCTTATCCTCATTGTATTGAAGTTCTTGCATTTCTTGGCCACGTTCGTTGTCGGCGGATGAAGTTTGCAGATATACGGTACCAAAGGAGCCATCCGTCTTTTCATCATTAAAGATTGCACCCGTGCGAGCATAGATATGGTTATTGGCCCCTATAGCCAAATCCACTTTTAATTCATCGAAAAGTGTATTCCATCGGCTGTATTGCGCATTTCTTCCATCCTGGCCGAAAAACCATTGATAGTGCTCTGCTACAACCACAAAGCGAGGAGGATTCTTCGACATGCGGGCATTGCTGACCACCTGTTTTACCCATTGTTGAGCCTCGTTTAGACCTGCTTCCTGCCGCATCGCCTCGTTGTTGAGCATGACAAACATGACATCCCCATATCGGAAATGATAACACACTCCCATCTCATCAGCGTATCCATTATGAGGATAATAGGCTGTCTGTCGAAAATACTGGTTGGAGTTCTCGTTGTAGCGCGACATGTTGTCATGATTCCCATTCACGCCAGCCCAAAAGAAATCAGCAAAAGGCTGTTCCTCATACATGATTTGCCAGAAAGAATAGCTTGCTCCCCAAGCCGTGATATCCCCAATATGGAGTATCCAATCCATCTCAGGATCATAATTCCGTACGGTATCAATCATCTTCATGGCTGAACTGAGCCTGCCACTTAGGGGAGGGTAGGAATGGAAATCAGAGATGATGCAGCAGGACCATTCTTCGGCTCCGCTTGTTTTGAAGTGGTGTTCCGATGAGAGATTCGTTCCTCGACGCCCTTTCTTGCCTGTGCGGATAATGTATTTGTATTCTGTATCGGCTTCCAGGCCAGTCAGATGAGCGCCATTCTTCCAGAAACGAGCATTCTCGAGGAAATTGTCGTTGCTGGCTGACTTCGAGCTTTTCCCATCAAAAACAGTACAAAACTCATGTTGCTCTGGCAGGAAGATCTTTGCTTTCCGCCATTTCTTGTCACTTGATTTGGTCACTAGAACATAGGTTTCTGTATGGGCACTATCGGCAGCCCAGCTGATGTTCATCTCGTGTTCGACCTCTTGTGCAGGGCATGCTGTGACACAATAGACAGGCTTTGTAGAATTCTGAGAAAAGACAACCAGTGGAAGAAGGAAAAAGAACACGTTGAAACCGCAAACTCGACGTGTTGAAACTGAGAAGTCAACACGTCGAAATAATTCAGTTAAACTGGCTGCCCTAAATAGTTGGGAAGTTATGGACTTATGAGGAACGTGTATTGCAGAGCCTGATTTCTTCATGATTTCCGATTATTGATACTTCATTATGCCACAAAATTACAAAAATATGGAGAATAATAAGATGAGGAAGAACAAAAATTTGTAACTTTGAGGCGATGAAGCAAGATTTGAAAGACTATATAGAACAGGAAATCCTGCCCCAATACGACGGATTCGATGCTGCTCACCGCAGAGATCACGCTGAGAAAGTGATATGTGAAAGTTTGAAGCTCTCAGAAGGATACGAAGTGGATGAGGACATGGTATATACCATTGCAGCATATCACGACTTGGGATTGAGGAAAGACAGGAAAACACATCATCTGGTGTCAGGCGACATCGTGCGGACTGACATGAAACTCCGTCAATGGTTTTCTGAAGGCCAGATTGAAGTTATGGCGCAGGCAGTAGAGGATCATCGGGCAAGCTCGAATCATGAGCCACGCAGTATTTATGGGCGAATTGTGGCTGAGGCAGACCGCAACATCGACCCTGATACGATAATTCTTCGCACGGTTCAGTATGGCTTAAGCAACTATCCAGAGTTGGACCGCTCAAGCCACATTAATCGAGCCTTGCAACACCTGGACGAGAAATACAGCCAGCATGGCTATCTGAAACTCTGGATTCCAGGAAGTGAGAATGAGCGTCGCTTGCGTCAATTATGGAAGATGCTGGAGGATCGGCCAGCTATCATAGCACGGATAGAGCGTATTCTGGACGATTATTCGAATGACAGTTCTCCATCATAATTAATGCTGTCGGCATTGCTGGGAATCATGCGGATTGTTGCTTTTCCATTTGGGAAAAGTGTCACCAGGAACTGGTAGTCAACAATACTCTTCCGACAATTAAATCTGATTTGCAATCGATTTTTCTTTCCCTTCTTGATGTTGTATTGGGTGACAGGTTTCTCAAAGTTAAGCCCATCTGTATCAAAATCAGTCTGATATGCTACGCCCATGTAGGGAAGGTGACAGATAACAGAATCATTCCTCAGCTCCAAAGAATATCCGTAATCCAACGAACGGGCGCTCCAACGGCGAGGATACATGTAATCCACATCTATCCTGAAATGCTGAGGATCGAAGGTCAAGGTGTCGCGAGACATATCCTCTCTTGCGTTGCATAGAAGAACATAGAGCAACGTGAATGCAAATGCTATAATCCTTTTCATCTTGTCTTGAATGATTTAATCCAACAAAAAATTTTTACGTCTAGGAGAACTTTTTCTCTCGTATGTGACAATATGGTTCACATCCTGTCTTTTCGTAGTAATGCTGATGATATTCTTCGCCCACCCAGAAGGTTTCAGCGGGACGAAGCTTAGTCTTCACCACGTATCCACGGCTACGCAAATCTTCCATTACCGCCTCTGCGTCACGTCGTTGGGCTCCTGACAGATAGAAGATCTCGCTTAGATATTGAGGACCGATATCCGGTCCTACACCATCCGCCTGAGAAGGGTCATGCATCTCGAAAAAGA
>CAMKMK010000239.1 GCA_946413885.1 uncultured Prevotellaceae bacterium | reverse complement strand
ACTTGGGATAGGTGAAAGGCATCTTGGCGCTGAAGTTGGCCTCGCCAGTAAGCAGATTTGCCAACGCATCGCCCCCATAGTTTCCTGGCAGGAAAGCATCGATGACACCTTGGCAGAGGGGTTCAATCTCGCGGATGATGCGAGGACGGCCCTCGTTGAGAACCATCACGACAGGTTTGCCTGTTGCCGCCAACGCTTTCACCAGGTTCTGCTGATTCTGACTCAATGTCAGATCGTTGATGTTGCCAGGCGTCTCAGCATAGGAATTCTCGCCCACAAATGCCAGAATCACATCCACGCCTCGAGCAGCAGCTACGGCGGCAGGAATGTTTGGCTCGTTCTCCAGCTCGCTCTTGCTGTAGACGTTCTGATACGTGATTCCCTCGACGAGTTTCACATTCTCTGCACCCAGCTTCTCAGCCAATGCCTGATAGAAAGTATGATACTTTCCGATAGCCACGCAAGCCTCGTCAGCACGCGTCCCTTGCCAGTTGTAGCTCCAACCGCCGTTCTGCGCCTGGAAACTGTTGGCATTGGGTCCTGTCACCAGAATCTTGACTCCAGGTTTCAGGGGGAGGACCTCGTTTTCATTCTTCAGCAGCACCATCGTCTCCTCAGCCATCCTGGTGGCTTCCTGGTCGAACTTCTCGCTTCCATAATCAGGATACTGCTTCTGAAGCTCTGCGAAGGACACGTCCCACGTGTTCTTGTCGAAAAGTCCCACGCGAATCTTCAGCCTAAGAATGCGTCGAACGGCATCATTGATGCGGTCCATGCTCACCTTGCCTTCGTCGACAGATTCCTTCAGCAAGCGGCAGAAGTTCACGTTGTAGGGGTCCATGCTCATGTCGATACCCGCATTGATGGCCATCTCGATGGCTTCCTTCTTGCTGGCTGCCACGTGGTCGCGCGAATAGAGATTCTCGATGTCAGCCCAGTCCGTCACGATCATACCGTCCCAGTTCAAGCCTTCCTTCAGCCATTCCGTCAGGAACTTATGGCTGGCGTGGAAAGGTTCTCCGCTGTTGTTTCCGCTGTTCACCATCAGCGAGAGAGCTCCAGCCTCCACACAACGTTTGAATGGTTCGAAGTATTTCTCCTTCAACTCACGGTCAGGGATATAGCTTGGGGTGCGGTCCTTTCCCGAGAGAGCCACTCCATAGGCCATGTAGTGCTTCAGGCAGGCAGCCACATGATTGGCATCGATATGGTTGGGATCGTCGCCCTGATAACCTTTCACAGCCTGCACAGCCATTTCTGCGTTCAGGTAGCTGTCCTCGCCATAGCTTTCCCACATGCGTGGCCAGGCTGGGTTGCGCCCCAGATCCATCACAGGCGAGTAAACCCAGGGGATCAGGCAGGCACGGCTCTCGTAGGCCGCAATCTCGTTTACCCGATAAGGAATGGCACGGTTGAAGCTGGCAGCCTGATTGATTTCCTGTGGGAAGAAAGTGGCGCCCCAGCAATAGGATGCACCATGAATCTGGTCGACTCCATAGATTTGAGGCACACCGTTGCATTGTTCCTCGCTACGCAGGTTTATCGTGTGAATCAGATTATACCACACTTCAGGGGTAGAAGCCATCCCAAGGGGGACATTCAGGATACTGCCCACCTTGCAAGTATCGAACACCAGCTTCAGTTTCTCCTCGTCCAGCTGGAATCCTTCCTGGCCCATTGCCTGAATGGCATCGATGGTAAGCTCACACATCTGTCCGATTTTCTCCTCCAGCGTCAGACGCGACAGGATTTTCTCTACT
The DNA here is from genome assembly GCA_946413885.1 of uncultured Prevotellaceae bacterium. Taxonomy (GTDB): domain Bacteria; phylum Bacteroidota; class Bacteroidia; order Bacteroidales; family Bacteroidaceae; genus Physcousia. The sequence goes on along the minus strand of CAMKMK010000239.1, from coordinate 1,267 downwards.
TGACTTTCCACGTCCTTGTCCGATGGGATCGAGGGTTGGTGACTACTCTGCCGGTTCTGGCAACTTGCGGTCAAACCCATGATGGCGATTACCGCAGCAAATGCTTTCCATTTCATTTTCATGTTGATTTTATTTGAATGTTTGCTACAAAAGTAAAAAAAACATTGTGGATTCGCAAGTTGGGTTTTGAAAATCCTTATCTTTGTGACGAAAAAGCACAAGAATATGATAAAAAAAGCATACCTTTTGATTCTCCTTTTCAGTTCATCTGTCGCTTTGAAGGCAGAAGTGGTCTCCCTGGCTGGAACGTGGCACACAGAGTTGGGGGACTGCCAACTTCCCGGCACTACCGACGAGAATCATCTGGGTTCAGGAGAGCATTCCACCAGCATGACAAGCCAACTCACCCGCCTATGGCCTTTCGAGGGTGTGGTCCATTATACGCGTGAGATCAACCTGCCGCGCTCGATGAGTGACCAGTTGCTCGAAGTCTATCTGGAGCGCACGAAGGGAACCACGCTATGGATTGATGGCGACAGCATCGGCTCCCAGTATCATCTCCATGCTGCCCACATTTATCAGTTGAAAGGACTCAAGGCAGGACGCCACGAGATACGTGTCCGCGTGGACAATCGCAGCACTTCTGTGCCAGCAGAAATCCGAGGCTCCCACGCCTGGACAGACGCAACCCAGACCAACTGGAATGGCATTCTGGGCCGCATGGAAATCCGTTCGCTTGCCAAGAGCCGTATTCTTCATACCGACGTCTTTCCTGACGAAGAATCCCATACCGTGATGGTTAGCATGCAGGTCCTGGCCGATCATGACCGCAAGGCCACTTTCCGGCTCTCCTGCGGAGGGAAGAACACCGCCCAGCGCATGGTGCTCCAAGAAGGCGAGAACACCCTGAAAATGCGCCTCGACTTGGGAAAGGATGCCCAGCCGTGGAGCGAGTTCCATCCCGTCCTGTATACCCTCAAAGCCCAACTCGATGGCATTGGGTCAGAGGAGGTCACTTTCGGGCTCCGCAATTTTGGCACAAAAGGCACCCAGTTTACCATCAACGGCTTGCGCACGTTCCTGCGCGGCACCCACGACGGTTGCGTCTTCCCCCTCACCGCCTACTGTCCTACGGATGTGGAGACGTGGATGCGTCTCTTCAAGACCGCCCGTCTGTATGGGCTCAACCATTTCCGTTTCCACAGCTACACACCCACGGAAGCAGCCTTCGTGGCAGCCGACAGCATGGGCATTTACCTGCAGGTGG
>CAMKMK010000238.1 GCA_946413885.1 uncultured Prevotellaceae bacterium | reverse complement strand
CTAATAGGCGCCCAGATGGTAATCGGAAACTTTTTCCAAAGTATTGGTCATGCCGCCAAAAGCATTTTTTTGAGTCTGACCAGGCAACTGCTCTTTCTGGTTCCCTGTCTGGCCATCCTGCCTACTTATTACGGGCTTAACGGCGTGTGGCTCTCGATGCCTGTGTCAGATGCCATCAGTTTCATCACCGCCAGCTGCATGCTGTGGTGGCTAATCAAAAAAGTGAATCGTGAAAAGAATAGGACTGCTCAGTGATACTCACGCATACTGGGATGACCGTTATCTGAAATACTTTGAGGAGTGTGACGAGATCTGGCATGCTGGTGATATCGGTTCTTTGGAGGTGGCAATAAAACTGCAAGAATTCCGTCCCTTAAGAGCCGTACATGGCAACATCGACGGGGGAGATCTGCGTCGTATCTTTCCAGAGAAACTGCGATGGAAATGCGAAGATGCTGACGTGTTGATGACTCACATAGGAGGATATCCTGGCAAATACGATCCGCGTGTTCGCAACATTCTCTATACCCATCCCCCCAAACTCTTCATCAGTGGACACAGCCATATCCTAAAGGTCCAATTCGATAAGACGTTAGGATTACTCCACATCAACCCAGGAGCAGCAGGCCTGCAAGGATGGCAGAAAGTGCGCACCCTGGTTCGATTCACTGTTCATGAGGGAAGTTTCTCTGATTTAGAGATCATCGAGATAACTCGATAGGAATTGGCGAACCTGTCTGGTATATTCTTCTGGATGATCATGATATGACATGGCATGACCACTACCTGGTGCTATCCATATAGCTTTAGGTTGAGGCTTGGCCTCATAGAGTTGATAGACCATCTCAGTGGGCACATAATCATCTTTCTCGCCATGAATGAAAAGCATCGGAAGACTGCACTTCTCCACTTGACGCAGCGAACTTGCTTCTCCAAAACTCCATCCCAGTTGTATTTTGCTGATTACATTGGCTGTATGAAGTATGGGAAAAGGAGGTATTCCATACTGTTTGCGCAACTCGCCAGCAAACTCATCCCACACACTGGTGAAGCCACAATCCTCCACATAACATCGAACACACTCAGGAACCTTTTCACCAGATACCATCATTGTGGTAGCAGCCCCCATCGAGATACCATGAACCACCACCTGAGTATTTCCTCCAAACAAGCTGTCAGCAAACTCTATCCATTGCAACACATCCAAACGGTCGAGCCATCCCATCTGCACATATTTCCCCTTTGAAAGTCCATGATAATGCAAGTCAGGCAACAAGAGATTGAATCCCAAATCATGATGGTAAAGATAACCGATAAAGAGCATTTTGAGGGCACAATCCGTATATCCATGTACCAACACAGCAGTCTTGTTCGTCAACGAATCGGCATAAACATAATATGCATGCAGCCGTTCTCCTTTTCTATTAATAAGAAAGGTATCGCGTAATCCTCCAGCCGCTTGAATACTATCAATCCAAGGCGCTCCAAACCCATACTCGTTTCGAAAATTGTTTATACGTTCCTGCTCATTATACGCTCCCATCTCTGGTTGCAAGGCAACACGAATCATATATTCGCTACCACACACCAAACCTGTCAATATCACCACAACGAAAACAACCAATCCAATCTTTCGCCACGATGGAGAGGTAGAAACCTTTGAGTTGTCTTTTAAATCTTGTCCTACAGAATCCATGCTTTCATTTATAATTGCACCTCTTTGTTTTAAAATGGATTGAATTAAGGATTATTCTACCAAAAACCAAGGATTCAGCAAATCAGGTTTGTTATATTGCAAGGGACTACCCGTCTCGACATTCATAACAGTTTTTCCTGCAGCACGAGCGATGGCATCTCCTGCCGCCGTATCCCACTCCATCGTAGGAGCATATCGAGGATAAGCATCTGCTACCCCCTCAGCCACCAAACAAATCTTGATACTGCTTCCACTACTGATAAGTTCCACTTGAGGATGCGTGCGTTTCATTTCCTCAATATACGCAAGCGTTTCAGGACTCATGTGACTGCGAGATGCCACTACACGAAAAATCTCATCTTCAGGATGTTGCAAAGGAATTGGAGTGGACTTTTGAAGCACTTCTTCCACAGATGCTTGGGGTGAAACAATGGCCTTGAAAGCATAACTGCCCTCCTCATCTCTATAACCATAATAAAGAGTTTCCTTCACAGGCACAAATATGACACCCATGATGGGATCGTTCTCTTGAACAAGAGCAATGTTGACAGTGAACTCTCCATTCTTCTTGATAAATTCCTTTGTTCCATCCAATGGATCCACTACCCACAATTCGTTCCATTGTTGGCGAATCTCAAAAGGGAGATGTTTGCCCTCTTCACTCAGCACAGGAATCCCAAGAGATTCCAAATACCGCATGATACATCGATGAGAAGCCTTGTCAGCCAAAGTCAGTGGACTATTGTCGCTTTTCTTCTCGATGCCAAAGTCTTGGCTAGGGTCGTTGTATATGTTCAGAATATCTTGTCCTGCCTCAAGTGAAGCACGTATTGCTGTTTCCAAAAGTTTATTCAATTCCATCTCTTACTACAGATAATATAGTGCTTTTCTTTCTAAAATCATTTGGTATTAACGACTTTACGACGGTCTTCAATATAGATGCCTCGAGGCTTAGTTGGAAGCATACGTCCCTGCAAATCATAAAGATGATGAGACGATTCCTCGTAAGGCAACTCGACAGACAAGCCTTGGTTGACCACGTGAACAACCTGAAGAGGTTCTTCAGTCATCCAGAGCAAGCTGTCATTAAAGAGATTCTGATCGTAAGCTACTCGAAGATTATAATCTCCAGGAAGCAGATTAACACGGCTGCGATGAAAATAACGATACGTGCTTTCCTCAGCTGCCAGCGTGAGTCCCTCAAATTGGATATAGTAGTACGTCTCATTCTCGTCATTCACGGGTTGGAGGACAACGTAAAAGCGTCCGCAATACTCAGTATTATGATTCTGAAATGTAAAAGAAAATTGAGGATATGATCCTTTTTCTATCTTCTGAGG
>CAMKMK010000237.1 GCA_946413885.1 uncultured Prevotellaceae bacterium | reverse complement strand
GCAATTCCTGTAGTGGCATTCATGAATTTACCACGTTGTTGAGGTTGACCACTACAATAATAGACAGGGCGTCCCTTTCCTTTCCCATAGCCATAGTCCACACTATCCTTCTGAGGGAATCGCATGCCTGCATGGTCACGATCATCTGCTATTTGGTTATAGTATTCTCCTGGATTAGGATTCATCCTACACAGCCAATCCATACCCCATTTTGCCTCATCCAAAATGTCAGGAATACCGTTACTGCCTTCCAAGCCATTCGCATCGTAATGGTCACTAAAAGAGTCTGGATTTTGCTGATAGGCAAAGAGCATCTGATAGGTTGCATTAGCACTTGTGGCTGTATACTGAAGCATATCTGCCGCATCATGCCATCCACCTCGAGCGTCAATCTTTTGACCTGTCTTGGTGGGATGGTAAACAATGTATCCATCATGCGTATGACAACTATCACGAAAGAATGGATTGTAACCACATCTCTGCTGACGCATATAGTGAAGCAAGAAATCTGCGCTACCATCCCACACATGAGATGAGATATGGATAGTGTCAGACAATGCACCGCCTGCTTTTATTACATAATCTCCACATTTGACTTGAGCAGAGAAATCCAATCGATAACACGAAACCATCTTCCCATAGCTGGGCACTCGTTTCAAACTTTTATACCTCATGACCTTTCCTGTACTGCAATTAATCAGATGAAACTTTTTAAGGTTCAATTCATCATCGCTGATCAGCACAGCTACCTTTTTACTGTTGGGCAGATAACCCACCTGATTGATACGAATCCAACTTTCGGCATAAACACTAAGGAAAACAAAGATTCCTATCAGAAAAGTGCTTGTTCGTTTCATGTTATTTTTGATTTCCAGTTGCAAACTTACACAAAATTTTCCATTCCTTCCCATTTTTTGCTTTGAGATGTCGAAGAAAATCACTAATTTTGCAAATGGTATGCATTCGATTATGTTCGTGCTATCCCATTAAAAAACATTCACCATGAAACGAGTCCTTCTCTTTGGTATAACCTTTTTGCTCCTTGCTGGTCTCTTCCCGACATCAGCTCAGAATGATCTCGAGAAGCCTCCCTTTAAGATGATTATTCGTCTTTGGCCTGATCATCATAAGGTAGATTCTCTTTCATCCCAACTTTTACAAGCATTACGACAGTATCCTCATTTTTGTGACGAAGTATGGCTTTGTGCTGAGATTCCTATGACGCTCCCTTTGGAAGAGCACCTTGCTTCTGCTTACAAGATGGCAAAGTTGGCCAAAGATATGCGGAAATTAGGTGTCGTCCCCAGCATACAATGCATTACTGTGGGGCACCCTGAGGATGGAAGTGCCAAACCTGATCCTAATATTTATTGGGGCACAATGGTTGGCCCTGATGGAGCCAAAGCCACGACACAAAGCTGTCCACGTCAACCAGGTTTTCTCCAACAATGTCAAGATGCACTTGCTATTTATGCCAAAGCTGTTCAACCAAACATTGTTTGGCTCGATGATGACCTTCGCATCACTTCCCATGGGCCAGCGTCTGCCATCTGTTATTGCGATGATTGCATTTGTCAATTCAATGAGTTATACGGTTATTCCTACAATCGCGTCTCTCTGGCAGATGGTTTGGCTCATAACCAATCAAGTGGCGAGTTGCGTAAAAACTGGATACGATTCTGCCAAGATGGACTTGCCTGCGTAGCATCAGCAACAGCTCGAGGTGTCCACAACGCTTCGCCCAAGTCACGTATGGGACTACAACACGTTGGATTTCACCAGTTCTTTCTCGAGGGATATGACTGGAACCCTATCTTTAACGCCTTTGAGCGCGAGACAGGACTCACTCCAGCCAGCCGTCCAGGACACGGCAACTACAACGATCATGCTCCACGTTCCATGTTTGAGAAAGGGTTACAGATCGCACGCCAGATACGTCGATTGAACAAAAACATCGTGGAGATAGCACCTGAGATAGAAGGATATCTTCACAAATCCACAGGTAAGAGTGCTCATGGCGTCTGCGTAGAGACCATGTATTATCTGTCTATGGGAGCCACTCAGATGTCGTACGCTCTCATCTGCTCAGCACAAGAACCCATGCAATGGTATGCTGACCACTATTTCAAGCACTTGCAGCTTTGGCATGAGTTTGCTCGCGAATATGCTGATTTCAACTGGGGTACTGAACCAGGTGGCATCAATCCCTATATCAGTCCAAACATGCCTTACGTGAATGAAAGTCCTTCTGCCCAACCTTTTGCTTGGGCAAATACTACGGCAGGAAACGAAGCCTCTTTCATGGTTCCACTTGGCATCCCTTTCTGTCCTGATGGCAATTACCCAGTTGCTCTGATGCTTGACGAGGCAAGCATGTCTGGCATTACTGATGAAGAAATGAGGGACCTCCTGCAAACACAGAATCTTATTTTAGACGCTTCAGGTTGGAATGCTCTACAACAACGAGGCCTAACCTCTGATGCAAGGCGAATTTATCCTCGAGGTCTCCAGAATACACCTTGTTATGAACTGCCTATGGGGCATCGAATCACAGTAGTTTCTTTCTCTGCTGACATCAATGGAGATGAGCGGCTTCTGCTTTTGCGAGCTATGGATTGGGCTTCTTGTCATCGTTTGCCTGCCATCATCGAAAGTCGTGCCCAAGCAGCTCTTGTCCCTCGCGTCGATGCAGAGGGAAATCTGCGTTCAGTTGCCATTCTCAACAGTTCCATAACCCCTGAGGATTCCTATACGCTTCGACTTCGTCCTGGAAGGCAAAACGCAAAACGTTTTATTTGGAAGAAGAATGGAGAGAAAGACAAACGGCTTAAACCTCAATACGTAGGGAATGATGTCCTGCTGACAGTCCCCGCCTTAGAGGGCTGGAACTTTGGCTGGATAGCAATAGAATAGACCTGGAAATCAACACGTTCACACAGTATCAACCATCAAATATTTCCACATGAAAAAGATTTTTTCCATACTGATGCTTCTGGTTTGCTGCCACCTGCATGCAAGAGATCTGGCACCTGAGATTACGGAGCTATGGGGTGG
>CAMKMK010000236.1 GCA_946413885.1 uncultured Prevotellaceae bacterium | reverse complement strand
GGGTCCACAATTTCTTACGGTAGTTCAAGTCACAACTTATCGTCACACCATATACCTTAGCAACACGGCACGCTTCTAACAGACAGGTAGCACTGGCATCGCTGATGGCAGGAGTGATTCCACTCCAGTGAAACCAATCTGCGCCCTTGAAGATGGCATCAAAATCAAAATCCTCAGGCTTTGCTTCACTTATGGAACTATGCGCACGGTCATAAATCACCTTACTCGGACGAACACTGCTTCCGCTCTCCAGATAATAGATACCTATCCTGTCTCCACCTCGAGCGATGAACTCGGTATTTACGCCATATCGTCGCAAACTGTTCACGGCTGATTGACCAACCTCGTGAGTTGGCAACTTCGACACAAAATAAGTCTGGTGCCCATAGTTTGCCAGCGAAACAGCAACATTGGCCTCACCACCACCGTAGTTCACGTCGAATGAGTCTGATTGCACAATACGACTGTTGCCAGGAGAGGAGAGGCGAAGCATGATTTCGCCCATTGTAACGATTTTTGCCATATTGTAAAACTTGTCTAATTGGTTTGCAAAATTACGGAATTTATTCCTTATAAATACTGGTTTCAGGAAAAAAAAACACTTCTATACTTGAAAATGTAACCTTCTGACACTCATAATCTGAAAATAATGTGTAACTTCGCACTATGGAACAAAGGATACCCCTTTCATCAGGATTGCTCTCATTGAGCCCCCTCGTAGTCTTCTTGGCTTTCTATGTCACTCTCAGCATCGTTGCCAACGATTTCTATGCTGTTCCCATCACTGTTGCCTTCATGCTGACATGTATCTATTCCCTTTTTATCCTGAAAGGACATTCTTGGGGCAAGAGGTTCGAGGTCATCACTTATGGAGCCAGTCAGCCAGGCCTGCTCATGATGATTTGGATATTCATTCTGGCAGGAGCCTTCGCCACTACTGCCAAGCAGATGGGAGCCATCGAGGCAACCGTGAATCTTTCTTTGGCGTTCCTCCCCAGTCAATTCATTCTGGCAGGATTATTCCTCGCTGCCTGTTTCATCTCGATTAGCGTGGGAACCTCCGTCGGAACAATAGCTGCCCTGGTGCCTATCGCAGCCAATGTGGCTTCCCAGACAGGACAAAACCTTCCCATGTTGATTGCTATCGTGGTGGGAGGTGCTTTCTTTGGCGACAATCTGAGTTTCATCTCTGATACCACCATCATGGCTACCCGCACTCAGGGATGCGAATTACGAGACAAGTTCAGAGCCAACATCTGGATAGCTTTGCCGGCAGCCATCATCGCACTTGCTCTCTATTGCATCATGGGGCTTCATGTCAGCGCCTCTTCTGAGGCGTCTGCCAGCGATTTCATTCTCGTGCTTCCCTATCTTTTCGTGCTGATTTCTGCCCTGTGTGGCATGAACGTCATTGGGGTCCTTTGTCTTGGTACCGCCTTGGCAGGCATCTTGGGACTTCTTCGTGGCAGTTTCACCCTCATCGGCTGGATGCAGGCAATGAATACAGGCATCATGGGCATGAGTGAACTGATAATTGTCACGTTGATGGCTGCGGGTCTCATCGAGGTCATAAGGCGGACGAATGGCATCGAGTTCATCCTGCAGCAACTTACCAAACATATCCAGAGCAGCAAAGGCGCAGAGCTTAGCATGGCAGGTCTGGTGGTTCTCACCGATCTCTGCACAGCCAACAATACGATAGCCATCCTCACCGTAGGGCCACTTGCTAAAGAGATTTCCCAGCAATACGGAATCCAGCCTCGACGCACAGCCAGCATTCTGGACACCTTCAGCTGTTTCGCGCAAGGCATCATCCCTTATGGAGCCCAGCTTCTCATAGCAAGCGGGTTGGCTGAAATCAATCCCATCGAAATCATCCCCTACCTCTTTTATCCGTTCATTTTGGCAATCATAGCGCTTTTATACATCATACTGAAGAAATCAACCCATCATATTGCTTATGGAAAAGATACTGAAATACTTTCCCAACCTGACGCCTGATCAGCAAGCCAAATTCGCTGCTTTGGATGAACTCTATCATGATTGGAACGCCAAGATCAACGTCATCTCACGCAAGGATATAGACAATCTCTACGAACATCACGTTCTCCATTCCTTAGGCATCTCCGAGATAATTCATTTCAAGCCAGGTACCAAAGTGATGGATCTGGGTACAGGAGGCGGTTTTCCTGGTATTCCCCTTGCCATCATGTTTCCTGATTCACACTTCCATCTGGTAGATTCTGTCGGCAAGAAAATCAAGGTTTGCCAAGCTGTAGCAGAAGCTCTTCAGCTACAGAACGTTACCACCCAATGGGTACGCGCCGAGGAGATAAAAGAGAAATTCCATTTTGTGGTTTCACGAGCCGTGATGCCTCTGATGGATTTGGTGAAGATCGTGCGCAACAAGATCGATCGCCATCAGATCAACGCCCTGCCCAATGGACTTATCTGTCTCAAGGGAGGAGAACTTGAGCACGAAATTATGCCCATGAAGAATCTCGCTGAGGTTACCCCACTCTACAATTCCTTCCACGAAGAGTATTTCAAGACCAAAAAAGTCGTCTATATCAGCCTATGAAATTCCTCCAATTCACCGTAAATCCCGTTCAGGAAAACTGTTATCTCCTGTGGGACGACACCACGCTGGAGGCAGCTATCATCGATTGTGGAGCCTACGAAGAAAGTGAAAAGAATCGTATCCGTCAGCAGATCAGCGGGAATCATCTCCAACTGCGCTATCTCTTGCAGACACACACCCATTTCGACCACATCTTCGGCATCCCCACTTTTGCCAAAGAATACAACCTTGCCCCCATGTGTCATAGTGAAGAACTGCCCATCTACAAAGCAATGCCTATGATGGCAAGCCAACTCGTGGGCCTTCCTATCGAGGGAGAACTGCCTATCGTGCGCGAATGCCTCCTCGACGGACAGGAACTTCATTTGGGCACACTCAGCATCCGTGTCATCCACACACCAGGGCACACCCCTGGCGGAGTATGTTTCTGGATAGAGAGCGAGAACTGCCTCTTCACAGGCGACACACTCTTCC
>CAMKMK010000235.1 GCA_946413885.1 uncultured Prevotellaceae bacterium | reverse complement strand
AGAACAATCAACAACGTCCTGCCTTCGATCCTGCCCAAGCTTTTCCTCCTCAGGAAGGCGTGACGGAGGATTTCGTTCCTTCTGAACTGAACCAACCTGGACGTCAATATCCTCAGGTAAACTCGCAAGGATATGCCAGATTTCGCATCGAAGCACCTAATGCCCAAGAGGTAACCGTCAGCTTGGGACTTGGCGGACGGGGTGGCACCAAGCTTCATCAGACACACGATGGCTCATGGGTAGGAACAACGGAAGGGCCAATGGACGAAGGATTTCATTATTACCACGTCAGCATCGACGGCGGAACTTTCAACGATCCAGGCGCCTGCAACTTCTACGGCTCTACTCGCTGGGAGAGTGGCATCGAGATCCCTGCTCACGATAAAGATTTCTACGCCATGCGTTATGATATCCCACATGGAAACGTTCAACAGGTTCTTTTCCCCTCCAAAAGCACTAATTCTGTACGTCGAGCCTTTGTCTATACGCCGCCTTCCTACGACAAGAAAAAGAAAGAAAAGTATCCTGTCCTCTATCTGCAGCACGGATGGGGCGAGGACGAAACGGCGTGGAGCAATCAAGGACATGCTAACCTGATTATGGACAACCTGATAGCTGATGGGAAAATAAAGCCCTTCATCATCGTCATGACGTATGGAATGACCAATGGTGTCCGTTTTGGAGGCATTCGAGAATTCACGGCGAAGGAGTTCGAGACCGTTCTTGTTGACGAATTGGTTCCTTACATTGACAGCCATTTCCGCACGAAAGCCAAAAAGGAAAGTCGCGCTATGGCAGGATTGTCAATGGGAGGCTTCGAGACCAAGCTCATCACCCTGCGCCGCCCAGAAGTGTTCGATTATTATGGATTGCTGAGTGGGGGACAATACGCCCTTTCAGACATCAAGGACAAAAACCAGGTAAAGCTAATCTTCCAAAGTTGCGGCAGCAAGGAGAATCCTGACGGCATCAACCAGTCAGTAGAAGCCCTGAAAGCTGCTGGCTATAATGCTCACAGCTACATCTCTGAAGGGACTGCTCATGAATTCCTCACCTGGCGCCGCAGCCTCTATCAGATGGCTCAATTGCTTTTCAAGTAGCGAAGTCTTTCTATAACATTTAGGACAAAGAAGGATTTCTTTTATCCATAAACTGGAGGAGCGAGATAAATGGTTTTCCTTGTTTCTTTATTGCTACGCGACGTTTATCGACAGAGGAGGATACAGACCTGATCTTGAAATTCTCTGCCTTGATCGCTCCTGATGATTCCTTGATTGAGGATGCTGAACACAAGCAAATGTCCGTTTCCTGCCTCAGCATATCCACTCAGGGAAGAGATGCCATTCACCGTGCCTGTCTTGGCATGAATACGCTGAAAAGCTGGGGTGTCGAGCATTCGCTTGCTGAGTGTTCCATCCACACCAGCGATGGGTAGGGAAGGGTAGAGGTGATTGCGGATTGCCTCCGTTCGATATGCATATATCAATAGGGTAGAAAGCATCAGAGGCGACACGTAATTATAGAGCGAGAGACCACTTCCATCGGCTATCTGATAGGGTTCTGGATTCAATCCCAAACTGCTGATGAGTTTCTCGATATACGATATGGCCTGCTTGCGACCTGCTCCCTTCTGACCGCTGAGGAAAGCCAACTGATAGAACATGCTTTCAGCATAGATGTTGTCACTTTCCTTCATCATAGGAATGAGCACATCGTCCATTGAATGCTGGATGGCGCGAAAGCTGACAGCAGAGGTTGGCCGCTGCTTGTCGACACATGTGCCATTGCACATGATACCTGCGGCTCGAAGCAAACCTGGCCAGACGCTGGAGAACAGATCCTTTCCATCGACAGAAAGCGCCGTCAGGGGACCATAATCGTCATCCCAACACCATCCCATACCAAGCTCTAGGTCGTCCTTTCTCGACACGTCGCGATAGAGCCGTCCTCTGATGTTCTTCAGCCCCATAGCACGAAGAGAATCAGCCAGTTGGCGAAGGTCACCCATCGAGAGAAGCGGGTCCATTCCTCCCACGACGTAAAGGTCACCCTGAAGAACTCCATCCACGATATTTCCTGTCGTGAAAACCTCTGTGGAAAAACGGTAGTCAGGCCCCAGGAAATTGAGTGCGCTGATGCTGGTCACCAGTTTCTGGCAGGAGGCAGGACGCATACGCTGATTGGAATTCAAGGCATACAGGGGGATATCGTCTGTGAGGTCATATACGTAGAGTCCCAGTTGAGTCGTCTCGAACAAAGGGATGTTGCAGAGGGAATCCAAAGCATACTGCAGCTCTCCCAACCAAGTGCCTCGATCGCGTCGAGCAATGAGAGACACGTTCTGGCGTGCATCAGAGGGTTGCTGAATCTGCTCGACAGGTGGCTGGGTAGTCTCAGGTTTCGTCGTGACAACCTCAGCAGATTTTTGCTGCTGAATGAGCTGCTGATAATACTGATCTGTGAGAGCCCGCCGGCTACCGCAGGAGGTGAAGAGCAAAGCCCATACGAAAAGGGTAGGGAAAAAGCTGTATGAAATACGTTTTTGCATACGAAACACGTTTCTTTATTGCACAAAGATATGGAAAAATTCAATAAATCAGCCCAATAGAATACAACGAATTGACTTTTTCCGTATTTTTGTCCGTAAATGATATAACAAACAATAGCAAAAGAATGGTTTACAAGTACGATTTCCTGATTATTGGAAGTGGCGTCGCAGGCATGAGCTATGCCCTGCAGGTAGCAAACTCAGGTAAAGGTAAGGTGGCTCTCCTGTGCAAGACCACGATGGAGGAAGCCAATACGGCAAAGGCTCAAGGCGGCATAGCATCCGTTACCAACCTGCTGGTCGATAATTTCGAGAAACACATCGAAGACACCATGATTGCAGGCGACTACATTAGCGATCCAGAGGCTGTAAAGCAAGTGGTGGAGAATGCACCTGCCGCCATCCAGCGTCTGGTCAGATGGGGCGTGAATTTCGACAAGAACGAACAGGGCGACTTTGACCTGCATCGCGAGGGTGGCCACAGTGAGTTCCGTATTCTCCACCATGCAGATGATAC
>CAMKMK010000234.1 GCA_946413885.1 uncultured Prevotellaceae bacterium | reverse complement strand
GTATCATCTGCATGGTGGAGAATACGGAACTCACTGTGGCCACCCTCGCGATGCAAGTCAAATTCGCCCTGTTCGTTCTTGTCGAAATTCACGCCCCATTTCACCAATCGCTGGATGGCAGCGGGTGCATTCTCGACTACTTGCTTCACAGCCTCTGGGTCGCTGATGTAATCTCCAGCAATCATCGTGTCTTCGATGTGTTTCTCGAAGTTGTCAACCAAGAGATTCGTTACGGATGCAATACCACCCTGAGCCTTTGCCGTATTGGCTTCCTCCATCGTGGTCTTGCAAAGGAGAGCTACCTTACCCTTGCCTGAGTTTGCTACTTGCAGGGCATAACTCATGCCAGCAACACCACTTCCAATAATCAAGAAATCGTACTTGTAAACCATTCTTTTGCTATTGTTTGTTAGTTCATTTACGGACAAAAGTACGGAAAAAGTCAATTCGTTGTATGATATTGAACTGATTTATTGATTTTTTGCATAACTTTGTGCATTAAAGAAACTTGATTGATATGCAAAAACGTATTTCATATAGCTTTTTCCCCGCTTTTTTCGTAACGGCATTGTTGTTCACCTCATGTGGCAGCCGTCGAGCCCTTACTGAACAATATTATCAGCAACTCATTCAGCAGGCTCAGGCCAAACAGGTTGTGACGCAGAAACCTGAGGAGACTCAGCAAAAAGAAGAACCTGTTCTACCTGCCTCTGATGCCCGTCAGAACGTCTCTACCATCGCTCGACGTGATCGAGGAACATGGTTGGGTGATATGCAGTATGCGTTGGATTCTCTTTGCAACATCCCGCTCTTCGAGACGACCCAACTGGGGCTTTACATATATGACCTCACGGACGATATTCCCCTCTATTCCTTGAATTCTACTCAGCGCATGCGTCCTGCTTCGTGCCAGAAACTGGTGACAAGCATTAGCGCACTCAACTTCTTGGGGCCTGATTATCGTTTTGTTACAGAGGTTTTCACGACGGGAAACATCGTGGATGGAGTTCTTCAGGGCGATATGTATGTCGTGGGTGGAATGGATCCCCTTCTTTCTACGTCAGACTTGCGGCAACTGGCTGATTCTCTTCGTGCTATGGGATTGAAGAGCATCAAGGGACGCTTGTATCGAGACGTGTCGAGAAAAGATGATCTTCCTTTTGGTTTAGGATGGTGCTGGGATGACGATTATGGACCCCTGACGGCTCTCTCTGTGGATGGAAAGGATGAGTTCTGCAACGTTTGGCCTGGCCTTCTTCGCGCCTCAGGCATCATGTGCAACGGATCATGTGTCGATAAGCAACGTCCAGCCACAGCCTCCAGTTTTCGTGCCGTTCAGCACACGATGGATGAAGTGCTTGTACCCATGATGAAAGAGAGTGACAACATCTATGCTGAAAGCATGTTCTATCAGTTGGCATTTCTCAGCGGACAGAAAGGAGCAGGTCGCAAGCAGGCAGTCTCCTATGTCGAAAAGCTTATCAGCAGTTTGGGATTGAATACAGAGCCGTATCAGATAGCTGACGGAAGCGGTCTCTCGCTCTATGACTACGTGTCGCCCCTGATGCTTGCCACCTTATTGAAATATGCTTATCAGACAGAGGCAATCCGCAATCACCTCTATCCTTCCCTACCAATCGCAGGAGTGGATGGAACACTCAGCAAGCGGATGCTCGAAACGCCAGCTTTTCAGCGTATTCATGCCAAGACAGGCACGGTGAATGGCATCTCTTCCCTGAGTGGATATGCTGAGGCAGGAAACGGACATTTGCTTGTGTTCAGCATCCTCAATCAAGGAATCATCAGGAGCGATCAAGGCAGAGAATTTCAAGATCAGGTCTGTATCCTCCTCTGTCGATAAACGTCGCGTAGCAATAAAGAAACAAGGAAAACCATTTATCTCGCTCCTCCAGTTTATGGATAAAAGAAATCCTTCTTTGTCCTAAATGTTATAGAAAGACTTCGCTACTTGAAAAGCAATTGAGCCATCTGATAGAGGCTGCGGCGCCAGGTGAGGAATTCATGAGCAGTCCCTTCAGAGATGTAGCTGTGAGCATTATAGCCAGCAGCTTTCAGGGCTTCTACTGACTGGTTGATGCCGTCAGGATTCTCCTTGCTGCCGCAACTTTGGAAGATTAGCTTTACCTGGTTTTTGTCCTTGATGTCTGAAAGGGCGTATTGTCCCCCACTCAGCAATCCATAATAATCGAACACTTCTGGGCGGCGCAGGGTGATGAGCTTGGTCTCGAAGCCTCCCATTGACAATCCTGCCATAGCGCGACTTTCCTTTTTGGCTTTCGTGCGGAAATGGCTGTCAATGTAAGGAACCAATTCGTCAACAAGAACGGTCTCGAACTCCTTCGCCGTGAATTCTCGAATGCCTCCAAAACGGACACCATTGGTCATTCCATACGTCATGACGATGATGAAGGGCTTTATTTTCCCATCAGCTATCAGGTTGTCCATAATCAGGTTAGCATGTCCTTGATTGCTCCACGCCGTTTCGTCCTCGCCCCATCCGTGCTGCAGATAGAGGACGGGATACTTTTCTTTCTTGTTCTTGTCGTATGAAGGTGGCGTATAGACAAAGGCTCGACGCACAGAATTTGTGCTTTGGGAGGGGAAAAGAACCTGTTGAACGTTTCCATGTGGGATATCGTACCGCATGGCATAGAAAGCTTTATCGTGAGCAGGAATCTCGATGCCACTCTCCCAGCGAGTAGAGCCATAGAAGTTGCAGGCGCCAGGATCGTTAAATGTTCCTCCATCGATGCTGACATGATAATAGTGGAATCCTTCATCCATCGGCCCTTCCGTCGTTCCAACCCACGAGCCATCGTAGGTCTGATGAAGCTTTGTGCCACCCCGTCCGCCAAGTCCCAGGCTGACGGTTACCTCTTGGGCATTGGGGGCTTCGATGCGGAATCTGGCATATCCTTGCGAGTTGACCTGAGGATATTGACGTCCAGGTTGATTCAGTTCAGAAGGAACGAAATCCTCCGTCACGCCATCCTGAGGAGGAAAAGCTTGGGCAGGATCGAAGGCAGGACGTTGTTGATTGTTCT
>CAMKMK010000233.1 GCA_946413885.1 uncultured Prevotellaceae bacterium | reverse complement strand
GTCAACTGGAAATCAACGTATTGATATACTTTCTTGACTTGCCACAACTTGGGTGTTACATGACGATCAGCCGTGATGATACCATTGCAACAAAAATCATTATCATTGGGGTAGTCTCCAAATCCACCTCCATAGTACATGTTAGTAGTTGGCTCACCATACTTGCATAAACTTTGGTCAACCCAATCCCAAATGCAAGCACCGATCTGACGCTGTGACTCAAACTCAATATAATCCCAATACTCCTTAAGATTACCTATAGCATTCCCCATAGCATGAGCATACTCGCAAAGGAAGAAGGGACGACCTTGCTTGCTGGGATCACGATCGACCTCCTTCATGCCTAAAACACTTGGATACATGCGGCTATCCATGTCAGCCACTTCGTTCATTCCCTCGTAATGGATCATGCGGCTATCCAATTGCTGCATAGCTTTCTTGGCCTCAGCGAAATTCTCTCCGCCACCACACTCATTTCCCATACTCCAGAAAATAACGCTGGGATGATTGCGGTCACGAAGCACCATACGCACCTCACGATCAATATACATCGCTTGCCAACTTTTGGAGCGACTGAGAGAATGATTCCCATGACACTCCACATCAGCCTCATCCATGACGTAGATACCATAATAATCATAGAGAGCATACATGCGAGGATCATTAGGATAATGACTGGTACGGACTGTATTGAGGTTGAAACGTTTCATCAAAAGGATATCCTCGATCATGCTTTCCACAGGAATAGCCTTGCCATAAATGGGGTGAGTATCATGTCGATCGGCTCCTTTGAAGAAGACACGCTTGTTGTTGATGAATACGCGACCATTCCGGTTCTCTATTTTGCGGAAACCGTACTTCAGGGTGCTGACCTCTCCGTTGAGAACAACATTCAAAGTATAAAGATTTGGTTTCTCTGCGCTCCACAGCTTTGGATTCGATACTGTGAAAGAGAGCGACACTTTCTGGCTACCTTTCGAAGCAAAAAGTTGACGTGTTGAGTTGGCCGACACAACGTGTTGAAACTCGTCATCCAACAGGTCAACTTTGGGACTTGCTTGAGTTGCCTTTCCTGAGTTCTGGATTTCCAGCTCCACATTCACCTTTACCTGAGAGAGATCGTCATTGAACGAAGAAGTCACATAGACATCCTGGACATGCAGTTTCTGGCGGGCCTCGAGATAGACATCACGATGGATGCCACTCATGCGGAACATATCCTGATCCTCGAGATAACTGCCATCGCTCCAGCGATAGACTTCCACGCAAACCAGATTCTCCTGCCCAGGCTTCACAAACTTTGTGACATCGAACTCAGCATCGTTGTTGGGCCCTTGAGTATACCCCACTTTCTTGCCATTCACCCACACGTAGGCAGCGCTGTAGATTCCGTTGAAATGGAGGTAGACGTCACGTTCTTTCCAATCAGCTGGAATGCTGATGGTGCGGCGATAACTGCCCACAGCATTCGGCTCTTTGAGAACCGTGTAATTATCCATCCCTTGAATAAAGGGAGGCATGTTCTTGAACGGATAGGTCACATTCGTGTAGATGGGAGTTCCATAACCCTGCATCTCCCAACAGCTGGGCACAGGGATGGTCTTCCAACCAGTTGCATCATAGCTTGTCTTATAGAAATCCATTGGACGCTCATCTGGAGAGGGAGACCAGTTGAACTGCCACTTTCCGTTCAGCATCAAGCGGATGCTGGTATTTGGATGAAGCCAAGGCTCGCGATATGCCTGGTCAGCCTTCATCTCCTGCTCGTTGGCATAGTTGAGAAGAGTGGCATGTCCAGGCAATTTGTTGATGGCGAAGACTGCTTGGTTTTCCCAGTCATGCTTGCTCTTCGCGCTTTCCATCATGGGAACAACCTTCAGATTCGTCTTCACCAAACGCCACTGGACGTTCTCGTCTGTGTTTTTGGCTGGCAGCTGCCACACACGTCCTCCTGGCTGGCAAGTATCGTTGTAACCCAAGAGACAACCTCCTGCGCCACTTGTCAACGTGTAGGTATCGCCATTCTGTTCAATCTTCCAATGCTGGTTGGCATTACCTGGATTGATTGGCCAAGGGCAAGCCTCGCCCAAATTGCTTCCATGATTCCCATTGTCAAGAGCATCCTGAGAATAAGGATTCAAGAGCAGACTATATCCTGCACGACCAGAAGGCAGAATCCTCCATACCTGAGAAGGCGATTTCTTGTTGACAGGAGAGAACACGATATTGCCTCCCTGATTATCCAGAGCAAGTCCGTCGCCAATCTCCAAACGATACCCTTGTGCCTGATCAAATGATTGGCCCATGATGGACAAAGATGTCATCATCAGAAGCAACATCAGCAACCACGAGCATCTACATTTCATGACAGTTGCATAGAATTTTTGAGTTACAAGTCCCATATTGTTTCGCTTTATCGGTTAGAATACATGTTTTCGTAGTACTTCTGGTACTCTCCAGAGGTCACATTGTCCATCCATTCCTGATTATCGAGATACCAACGGACTGTCTTCTCGATTCCTTCTTCAAACTGAAGGCTTGGTTCCCAGCCCAGTTCACGTTGCAATTTTGTGGAATCGATGGCGTAACGGGCATCGTGACCTAATCGGTCTGTGACGAAAGTGATGAGATTGAGATCCTCTCCTTCCTCACGTCCCAGCAAACGATCCACCGTCTTGATCAGAACGTGGATGATATCGATGTTTTTCCACTCGTTGAATCCTCCAATGTTATACGTCTCGGCAACCTTTCCTTCGTGAAAGATCGTGTCGATTGCGCGGGCATGATCCTCCACATAAAGCCAATCACGTACATTCTCACCCTTTCCATAGACAGGAAGCGGCTTGCGATGGCGGATATTGTTGATGAAAAGAGGAATCAGTTTCTCAGGAAATTGATAAGGCCCATAGTTGTTGGAACAGTTCGTCACGATGGTAGGCATCCCATAGGTGTCGTGAAAAGCACGGACAAAGTGGTCGCTGCTTGCCTTGGATGCACTATAGGGAGAATGAGGTTGGTACTTTGTGGTTTCGAGGAAGAACTCGTTGCCATACGCCTCGTGATGTGTTCCGCTGGATGCCTTGGTAG
>CAMKMK010000232.1 GCA_946413885.1 uncultured Prevotellaceae bacterium | reverse complement strand
ATCGATAACCTGCGTGTGCTGGCTGCCATGCGCATGTTGCGCGAGAAACCGCAGTGGAGCATCGCCGCAGTGGCAGAAGAGTCGGGCATTGGCAATGTGCGTACCCTACAGCGTCGCATGCAGGAGGTAATTGGCATGACGCCAGTCGACTACCGCAGAATGCTCACCCGCGATCAGTAATAACTTTAGCTGACGGAAAACTATGAGGGACGAAACCTTTTTTTCAAAACTTTTGTTTACTTTTGCACTGACATCCATGATGGATACCTTTTATAGATAAGGTGCATTGGGATGAAAACATGTTGTTGCGGTTTCTGAAATTTAAGTTTGTTTATACGATGAAATGTAAAGGATTCTTTGTTGCTTGCCTATTGTCCGCTTCTGGATTTATCAGTGCGCAAACTCCCATCTATCTCGATTCTTCTCAAGGGATTGATATTCGCGTGGAGGATGCTCTTTCCCGCATGACGCTTTCCGAGAAGATTGCTGTCATTCATGCCCAAAGCAAGTTCTCCAGCGCTGGAGTGAAACGCCTGGGAATTCCTGATTTCTGGACGGATGACGGCCCTCACGGTGTACGACCTGATGTTCTGTGGGACGAGTGGGAACAGGCTGGGCAGACCAATGACTCCTGTGTGGCCTTCCCTGCCCTCACTTGTCTGGCTTCCACCTGGAATCCTCAGATGGCAAACCTCTATGGCCATTCTTTGGGCGAGGAGGCTCTTTATCGCAACAAGAACATGATTTTGGGTCCTGGTGTCAATATTTATCGAACTCCTTTGGGAGGCCGTAATTTCGAGTATATGGGCGAGGACCCTTATCTGGCTTCCCGCATGGTGGTGCCTTATGTTCAGGGACTTCAGTCATTGGGTGTGGCTTCTTGTGTGAAGCATTATTGCCTCAATAATGATGAGGAGTATCGTCACCAGGTGAATGTCATCGTGTCAGACCGTGCGTTGCGCGAGATTTATCTTCCTGCCTTCGAGGCTGCTGTGAAGGAAGGTCATGCCTGGGGTATCATGGGCGCGTACAATCTGTATAAGGATGAGCACAACTGCCACAATTCCATTACGCTCAACAAGATTCTGAAGCAGGATTGGGCCTTTGACGGTGTGGTTGTCAGCGATTGGGGAGGGGCACACGATATGGATCAGGCTATCCGCAACGGACTTGACATGGAGTTTGGCACGTGGACTGATGGCCTTACCATGGGGGCAACGAATGCTTACGACAATTACTTCCTTTCCAAGATGTACGAGAATGCCATCCGCGAGGGCAAATATACTACGAAGGAACTGGACGAGAAGGTTCGTCGAGTGCTGCGTCTCTTCTTCCGTACCAACATGAACAAGCAGCGTCCTTATGGTTTCCTCTGTTCTGAGGCTCACTACGAGGCAGCCCGTCAGATTGCGCAGCAGGGTATTGTCCTGCTCCAGAATAACGGCAATGTGCTTCCCATTCAGGTGGAAAAGTGCCGCAGAATTCTCGTTGTGGGAGAGAATGCCATCAAGATGATGACTGTAGGAGGCGGCTCCAGCAGCTTGAAGGCCCAGCACGAGATATCTCCTCTTCAGGGACTCCAGCAGCGGTTGGCTGGAAAGGTTGAGGTGGACTTTGCCCGCGGATATGTGGGTGATGCCACAGGAAGCTATAATGGTGTCACAACGGGTCAGAACCTGAAGGATGACAGATCGCCCGATGTCCTCATTGCTGAAGCGGTGGAAAAGGCTCGCACAGCTGACTATGTGGTTATCTTTGGAGGGCTCAACAAGAGCGACTATCAGGATTGCGAGGGTCACGACCGCAAGTCTATGGAGCTCCCTTACGATCAGGATCGTCTCATCACGGCTTTGGCTGAAGCGAATCCCAAGACCGTCTATGTCAACATTTCAGGCAATGCAGTCACCATGCCTTGGCTCAGCAAGGTTCCAGCTGTCGTTCAGGGATGGTTCCTTGGGAGTGAGACAGGTACCGCTTTGGCAAGTGTCTTGGTAGGTGATGTCAATCCCAGCGGTCATCTTCCCTTTACTTGGCCAGCCAGTTTGCAGGATGTGGGCGCTCATGCCCTGGATGCTTTCCCTGGCGTATGGCGTGATGCTGAAAAGAAGATCATCGACGAGGAGTACAAGGAAGGCATTTTTGTTGGTTACCGTTGGGCAGACAAGAAGAAGACTCGCCCCACCTTCGCTTTTGGGCATGGTCTCAGCTACACCACCTTCAAGGTTTCCAACTTACGTGCCAAGGAGAAGGTTACACACGATGGACGCATGACGTTCACTGTTGATGTCACCAATACAGGTAATCGTGAGGGCGACGATGTGATACAGCTCTACATCAGTGACCTCAAGTCCTCTGTGGAACGCCCTATGAAAGAACTGAAGGCATTCCAGCGTGTTTCTTTGAAACCAGGTGAGACGAAGACTGTCACGCTAACTACGGATCGTCGTGCTCTCAGTTTCTGGGATGAGGCTTCTGGTAATTGGAAGGCTGAACCAGGTGATTTCCAAGCCCTCGTGGGAGATGCTTCAGACAAGTTGCCCTGCAAGGTAAAGTTTACGTTGGAGTAGAACCTTTGATTGTTATGAATTCTTCAAAGAAATTGATTTGCGCAAACGTAGTGGAAGCAGAGACCCTAAAGGCAAGGTTGCTGGAGGAGGGGATTGCTTGCAGCTGTTATGACGAGAGTACCAATAAGGCGATTGTAGGCGGATACATTCCAGGCGCCGTTGTGCTCGTCAAGGAAGAGGACTACGAGCGGGCTAAGGCCATTCAGGAGGCTGATCATCAGAAACGTGACGAATCCATTCCCTGGTGTCCCATGTGTGGTAGCGAGAACGTCGTCATGGAGCATGTCACTAAGCCCTACAGTTCCTCCTTTTACCTCTTTTCTGCCATCGTGTGTGGAGTGATAGGTATTCTTTTGTTTCTCGTTGATTTGGCAGACAAAGTCCATTCCGATTTCTATACCATCCTTCTCTGGATCGTCGCCGCCCTCATCTTCTTCGCCCTCTGGCTCCACCCCACCAAGTGTGAAGTTTTCCATTGTGAAGCCTGCAACAGAAGATTTTACAGGTAGTTCTTAGACGTATGAAGTTAGAGATTTGTTGCGCAGATTTGGTCAGTTTGCGTGCC
>CAMKMK010000231.1 GCA_946413885.1 uncultured Prevotellaceae bacterium | reverse complement strand
CTGCATCGCAGATGGATGGGCATTCTGTTTGCCGTTTTCATTATTTTTGGTTTTGGGTTAGCCAATCAGGTAATACAAAGTAATACTTTATGTGATGCCGTTGGTGATGCTTTCAGTATACCTGTCACTTGGGTGGCTTATGGCTTGGCGATACTGACGCTTGTCATTATTTTTGGAGGTGTACAGCGTGTTGCTCGATTCTCAGCAATGGTGGTTCCTGTAATGGCAATTGGATATTTGTTGTTTGCGATAATCATCTTTATTCTGAATATCGACAAGGTTCCTGCTATGTTGGCTTTAATAATAAGGAGTGCTTTTGGTTGGCAACAGGCCGCTGGAGGCGCTGTGGGAATTGCCATCATGCAGGGAGTAAGGCGCGGTATCTTCAGCAATGAGGCAGGCGAAGGTTCTGCTCCTAATGCAGCTGCAACTGCTACTATCTCTCATCCGGTAAAGCAAGGCTTTTTACAGAGTCTGGGAGTTTTCACCGACACTTTAATCATCTGTACTTGTACGGCTTTTATCATCATCTTGAGCGGTCTCTATGAGGGTAGTGATGATGGAATTATTCTGACCTCTCGAGCCATGAATCATCATTTGGGCAGTATGGGTTCATGGTATCTAACGGCCTGTATATTCCTGTTTGCTTATAGTACTATTATTGCCAACTACTTTTATGGTGAGGCTAATATCCGTTTCATTTGTAAAAAGAAATGGACAATTACCGCGTTCCGTATCACCAGCGGATTTGTCGTGATGGCTGGAGGTTTCCTCACGTTGCAACAGGCATGGTGTATAGTGGATTTGGCAATGGCTTTGATGACTGTTCTGAATTTGATATCTATTCTCATGTTAGCCAAATATTCTTTCCGATTGCTGGATGATTATTTGGCTCAACGACGTGCTGGTAGAGATCCTGTGTTTCATAAGGAGCAATTCCATGAAATTGAGGACGAATTGGAGGCATGGTAAAACAATAATAAACAATTAAAATATGAAAACAGAAAAACAAAATTCATTGTTCTGCTATCAGGGAAATAATTATCTGGTTCCCTTTCTGCTCATCAGTTCCCTTTTCTTCTTTTGGGGATTTGCGCATAGCATTTTAGAGGTATTGAATCCTCATTTCCAGGAATCTTTCAAAATCAGCAAAACGATGGCCTCTTTTGTTCAAGTGGCTGTCTATGGAGGTTATTTCCTGATGGCTTTGCCAGCAGGTTACATCATTCGACGTTATGGGTATCGTGCTGGTGTGATTACAGGTCTTTTGCTTTACGGCATAGGTGCCCTGATGTTCATTCCTGGTTCACGTATCAATTCTTTCCCATTCTTTGTGTTCTCCTTGTTTGTTATAGGATGTGGTCTGACCTGCTTGGAAACTTCAGCCAATCCTTATACAACTGTGTTAGGTGAACCCAGCAAGGCTGAGAGTCGTATCAATCTCTCTCAATCCTTGAATGGATTTGGTTGGATTGTTGGTCCGTTGGTGGGTGGAATGTTGCTCTTTTCTGGTGGTGACATTGCTCTTCCCTACACGATTGTAGGTGTTGTGGTTCTGTTGGTTGCATTGATATTCTCGAGGGTAAAACTACCTGAGATTAAGGAAAAAGCGGAGTTGCAATCCGAGGAATCTCATGGTAAACTTTGGAATACAGCTTTCATTCTTGGAGTTGTTGCCTTGTTCTTGTATGTGGCAGCTCAGACGGGAGTGAATAGTTTCTTTATCAATTATATGGTAGAGAATTCTGGCACAACTCATTCGCAGGCTTCCCAGTGGTTGGGTTTTGGAGGCATGGGACTATTCGTTTTTGGCCGCTTGACAGGTGGATGGGTGATGAATTTCTTCCGTGCCAGCCGTTTGTTGCTGATTTATGCAGTACTGGCAATGTTGGCAACTGCTATAATCGTAATGGGCAAAGGCATGATAACTCTAGCAGCTTTCTTTGTGGTTTACTTGTGCGAGAGCATTATGTTCCCAACCATCTTTTCATTAGCACTTCGTGATTCCTGCGGAAACACAAAGATGGCCTCCTCGATACTTATTATGACTATTGTAGGTGGTGCTGTGGCTCCTTTGATGATGGGGTATATAGCAGACAATACAGGTAGCATGCCTATTGCTTTCGTAGTACCTTTGGTATGCTACATCTACATTGCTGGATATGCAATGATGAAGAAGTGATTCGTTTATTGACTGATATATGAAGCCGTGGTAATGGATTATTCCATAACTACGGCTTCTTTATGTAGCCCGTCTATCTTGATTGTGAGAGGTTTCTCCCATCGAACATGTCGTACGTGGGCAGTTTCTTGAATGGCTGGTAGTTTGTTGAATTCTTCTTCTCGATATATTCCATCGCCAAGGAAAGCATTGATGGTAAGATATCCAACTCCAAGGGAGGTTAAATTCTGGAAGAAATGGGTTCCTTGAGAAGGATCGACCTGGAAATTGGCAAGACCTGCCTCTACGATGACTTGAGCACAAGAAATGTTTGGCCACTTCACGGGAATTCCCAACCAAGGATCACTGCTTCCCCAACGACCAGGACCAATCAACAGATAAGATCCCAATTGTTGGTCATCTTTCATGAACGTTCGGTTGATGGATTCCACTTCTTCCGCTATGGTGGCATTGTTGCTGGCAGAGAAACCTTCTGTTTTCACATAAACAATATCAGTTATCTCGTTATAAATGCCATGCCCTATGGCATTATGGGAACGAAGCAGACATCTGTCATCAGGAATGTTGGTTAAATCTTCCTCTAGTGCCATACGATTGTCCACCATGGGACGAATTTGCAGGAGATTGAATTCTCCCGTCTTGTCTGCATGTAGATTCACAGCGAACTCAATTTCTACCGGACGGCGCATTTCCTCTTCTCCATAGCGAAGGATTTTCTGCATCAGTTCTGGCAGAGGGAATACACCATGCTGTAATACCCCAGCGAAAGAGATTATCTTCCGGTTCTTCCCCTCGTAGAATCCATCATAAATGCATTGGTCGTAGGGGTCGAAAGTAGAGCATATCCATTGAAGCGTACCATCTTGTTCAGCATCGCGTACTGACCATTTCTTCAGGTTGAAACCTTCATCAACCACGAAATGCATTCCTGATTCCATGCCAGGAATCTCTTCGTTGACAGACTTGGCACAGTTTGCTTCCAAAGCCAGGAAATG
>CAMKMK010000230.1 GCA_946413885.1 uncultured Prevotellaceae bacterium | reverse complement strand
ACTTTGTATGAAACGCTATTGGATAGCCGCAAGTGGGATGCTCCTCTATGAAAGAGTCGTCTCCTCTCACAACCCAAGTGCCCTTGAGCCACGAGACCGCAATGGCAGGGCCATGCTTCTTGATAAAGTCTTTTGCATCATCCTTTGGAACAAAGGCATTCAGCATTTTCTTCTCAGAGAACCCTTTCACCTCATCAGTCATTACAAGCCCCATTCCAGGCACAGCTACCGTGACGGGGTTGTTATCTTGTACTTGGTTATTGTCTTCGACAGCAGGCATAGCCGTCTCATTTGTGGAGATTATCTCTTCGACCTTTGGCTTGGCAAAGGCTACAATCGCCAAGGCCATCAATGCAGGCAGGACGGCAACCTTAACCACCCGCCAGCGGTTGGAATTCTTCTTGTGCATCATAATGATTCTTTTTTTAAGTGAGCCGTGATTCAAACTGTTGGCAAGAGTCTGCAGCCGATTGCCTACCGCCTTCGTCACGAGTAAAAGTTGATATGTTTTTGCATCGATGTCAAGTTTAAGAACAGCGCTGTCTGCTTCGTATTCGTGGACAGCCTTCAGGTCACGCCCTAAAAGATAGACAAAGGGATTGAACCATTGCACAGCCTTTACTGCCTCCAAAAGCAGGAGGTCCCATGTGTGGCCTAGTCTGATGTGAGCTTGCTCGTGTGCCAGGATAGGCTGACGAAGATGCTCGTAATCCTTTACGCTTATAATTATATAATGTAGGAAGCTGTAAGGCGCAAAGTCGCCACCTCGAATGACAACAATGTTGCCAAACTCGTCTTTGGTATGTACTCCGCCCCTCTGCTCTTGCCAAAGTCGAATTATCTGCACGAACAAGAGAGCAAGAGAAATCACCAGGCCAATAAGATAAAGAGCCCAAAGGAGTTTCGACACGTTGATGCTGTACGCTGAAACTTGCGATGTCTCTTCTATCACAGGTTGAGTTTCCTGAAGAGTCGTAATACTTCTTTCCTCACTTTGAGTTGAAACGACGATGTCTTCACTTTCTGTTCTCTCTTCAAAAAGTGGAGCTGGAACCTCCTCATAGTTAAGGAAATTGGGCTTCTTCATGCTCAGTTGTACAACTGGCAGCAGCAAGGAAGCCACAAGCACGCTAAGCAGGCAAAAGCGGTTGAGACGATGATATGTCTCGCGACTCAGCAGGAGGGCGAAACAACCATACAAAGCGGTCAGTAGCAGGGCGGACTTGATGAGATATATCATATTGTTATCTTTTTACGAACGATTCTTTCTTAGAAAACTCCCACGGTCTTCCCAGATGGTGGGAGTGGGCTCGAGCATATCACTTATTAACTCTAATTGAAATAACATGAGAAATAACTTAAAAGTTTCATCCTTGTTTCTCTATCATCTCCAGTATCTCATGCAGATCCTCATCGCTGAGTTCCTCGTTTTGGATAAGGAACGAGAAGAGGGCCTTCGTGGAGTTCCTGAAGAGGGAATCCTTCACGTCGTTCACTACATGAGTAATGTATTTCTCGCGCGAAAGCATGGGCGAGAAGAAAAAGGTACGTCCAGTCGCCTCCTTGCGCTTGTGCTCCACATAACCTTTAGCCTCCAGAATCTTCAGGAATGTTGCAACGGTCGTATAGGCAGGACGAGGCTCAACATAGCGTTCCACGATTTCGTTCACGGTCAGGGCGAGGGGCGAGTCCCACAGGACATTCATCACTTCTAACTCTGCGCGTGTAAGCGGTTTCTTCGTCTTTTTTTCCATTTCTATCTTTGGTTTTCTCATCGCAAAATTACGAACCCTGTCCCTTGTCCTCAAGAAAAAGAAGAAAAAAAGAGGAAGAATGGACGAATTTTTAACATTTTCATTTAGTTTTGGCCAATCGTTTATTAGTAGTTAACAAAACGAAATCGAAAAAAAGGAGACTCCCACTGTTGGGGAACCTCCTGAATCTGTATCAAGGTCCTGTTTCTTGTCTATTAATTCAAGAAACGGAATTACCATTCGTCATTAAAGAGAAACCAGCTTTCTTCTTTGGTTCTGGCATCCTGATCATCTGCATCCCCTTCCTCTATGGAGAGGGCTACCAAATCCTCGACTTCCGTGATGAGGACATCCATTACTGGCTTCAAATATTCTGTCTTGAACTGAATCTTCATAATCTGGGCTCTCCGCTCACTTACTCAGCACCTTCCCATTCTGAATATAGATTCCCTTTGTGGGCTTCTTCTCCAGTCTGCGGCCTGAGAGGTCGAAGAGGACAGTGGAAGAGAGTTGGGAGATTGGAGCGGATTGGAAAAAATGCATCCAGGCAACAAAGATGCCAAGCGCCACTATATGAAAGACTATTGGATTCCAGCTGCCAACAATCTCAAAACCTGTGGCCATTGGGATTTGCTGGAAGTAAGAAATATCGATTTACTAAAAGAATTAATTGAGGAGAAAATCAATGAACAATAAGTCACTTGTCACCATAATGGCCATAAGCAGAAAGGACATCAACATAGACTTCCATTTCAAAGATTCGATAAATAAGCCTATGCTTTTTGGTTATCTCACGGCTCCATCTGCCTTCAGGCTTACCTTTCAATGGCTCTGGATGCCCCAAACCTGTCTTTGGGTGCTCATAAAGTTCGCCAATAAACTTCATGGCCTTTTGGTATATTTTGGGCTCGCTGTGAAGCAATCTTTTCAAGTCCTCTTGTGCCTCTTCCTTGATGATAACCGTATATTGGCTCATAAACTACGGATGTATTTGTCGAGTTCGTCAATGCTTGCAAAACTCTTGCCTTGTTGTTTCTCTGCTCGATCAATCTTAGCAAAAAACTCCTCTTCTGTCATCAAAGAGGGGTCATTCTTCTCTTTCACCAGTTTCTTGGCAAATCGCGTAAGCCGCTTCATCAGCGGTTCACTATCAGCAATGGCACCTATGCTTTGCCAAAGTTCTGTATTCATTGCATTCAATTCTATTGCAGTCATAACTCCTGTCTTTTAATTCTGCTGCAAAAATAAATAATTAATTCAAAACAAACAAATAAAACGAAATAAATATGGAGTTTACACATTTGGACAAACAGACCACAGCTGTTACGCATGCTGTAATCCAACAGGATGTGTGGGTGATGAGTGTTTGAGCATATCGTTGAAAATCTTTGGGGAATTGGGGAAGACTGAGCAAAGGAAACCCCAGCAAGAAGCGATCCTGCTGGGGGATGAATCATGAGGTTTAGGAGTT
>CAMKMK010000229.1 GCA_946413885.1 uncultured Prevotellaceae bacterium | reverse complement strand
CCACCTGAGAGATTGATTTCCTTCTCTTTTTCTTCAATCCATTTCAACGTGTTGACTTCCCAGGAAGAACACGTTGTCTTTGCAGGAAGAACGTGTTGTCTTTGCCATTTCAACGTGTTGTCTTTCTTGTTATGACCTGTTGGCTCTTTTGGAATCTGCTTGTCATGGTTTGGTGGTAGAAAGTCCTTAGTGTCATGATGTCACTTTGTCATCTTTTGTCAACCTATTTCTGTAGAGGACAACTCGAGGATGTCGCCTTGGTTAGTTTTGAACCTCAGTATATCACCCTTGAGCGTCTTCCACTGTTTGCCGTTTTTGACTACTTTCACTTTATGACCTGGCCAAGGATTCTGCATCTGGCAAGGGCGGCCTTTCTCGCTCTTCAAGGTCACATTCTCGATTTGTCCGCTCTGCATGGATGAAGAAACCAGAAAAGCTCCGTAGGCACGCAGGTTGGTGAAGCTGCCGTTCATGTCGTGGTCCCAATTGGGGAAGATGCGGATGATGCCCTCGTAGCTTTGCATCATCATCTCATTGATGGTGCCAGGAACAGCCGAGAGTGTCTCAATACCTCCTCCATGGGCCCAGATGTAACAATTGGGATAGGAACCCATCTGAATCCTTTCTTTCAGGTGCTTGAGGAGTTCCTTGGCAGGGAAGCCTATGCGTGCGGCTCCTGGATAAACAGTCTCAATACCGTTGCCTAATGAGTTGCCCCAGTCTTGACCTTGGGTTGACTTCCACTCCAACAGGTCGGCCAGCATGATTTTGTTGTATTCGGGAGTGGAGTAGGGCCCAGTCAGGCCGCTGGGAAGCAGCACGCCATGCATGTGTATGCGGCTTATTCCACTGGGCTGGTTGTCTTCTTTCTCACTCTGGCACAGGCTCAACCTTCCCTTCTCGTTCTCTTTTACGGGGAAGTCACTGAGTTTTTTAAGGATATCGTCCCATTTTGTCCTTCTGCTCTTATCCACCTTCAGGAATCGGCTCAGGGCCAGTACGCTTTGGAAAGACATGCGGGCCATGCCCAGCGAGACTATACAGTTGAAGTCGCCTTCGTAGTTCGTCCAAGGCGGCGTCTCATGGAACACGTCTCCCTTGACCACATATCTGCCGTTTTCAAAGGTCAGGTAATCCTCCCAGAAGTCGGCACAGGCCAATACGAAGGGATAGATCTTGCGGGCATAGTTTTCGTCGTATGTGGAGTAGAAATGCATCATCATATTGGCCGCCACAAACGCGGCATTTGTTTTCTGCTGCCACATCATCACGCCGTCCTCTATCGTATTCGAGGCACCCCCATACCAGGCTTTCATCTTTTCTTGGTCCTGTGGCCACGTACTACTGCAAAGTCCTTTCGGGCCAAGCCCCACAGGATAAAGAATGCCTTTGCATTGAAAGAGGTTCTGCGCATGTTTACGTCCACGCTCCATGTAGTCCAGCATCGGCTGGTCATAGTTTTCTGTCAAAGAGATGTGGTTCGACGAGAAACTTGCCCAGTAGGGTCCTTGGTAGTTGTAGTTCAGGTGGTAGTCGCCAGCCCATGCAGGATTGTCGTTAGTGATGAAAGGCCCCCACAGGCCAGGAGCGAACTTCCCGTCTCGTGATGAGCAGGCAAAGAGGTACTGAGACTGGTAATAGTATTTCATGAGCAATGCATCGTCCATGTTGACGCTGGAGAGACTCCAGAAAGAGTTCCACCAATCGAGATGTTGCCGCTTTGTTTCCGTCAAAGACTGGATGGTGGCAGAGGCTGCTCCCTCTATGGCTTGCTCGTGCCATTGCTCAGTGTCATGATTCGTGTAGATGGCAATAACAAGCGTCTTGTGCTCGCCTGGTTGAAGTACCAGATCTCCGTTCTCATGGTTTAGGGCCATGGCCATGTAGGTTGGCCACTGTAGGTACTTTATGTTCTTCTCGAACGAGCGATGAACCCATGCACATCCTTTTTCCGAACCTTGGGCTGTGACCGATTCAGAACCCTGAGGAGTCCATAGTTTAAGATTCAGACGAGTCTGTCCTGTGGACTCAAGTTCAATGACCACCTTATTATCCAATGCGGGCACCCACGCGCACAGGTGTAGCTCATTTGTATCTGTCTTGAATGAAGCTCTGATTTCGGCACTCCCTGGCAGTTGCTCGGCATAGTATGTTCCATCGCGGAAGATGTCGGAAGTGAGATCCAGCCCTCCTGGTAGGGCCACCTTACCATCAGGATATGAGGCCACGGCTTTCCAGAAATCGTTCTTCCCCACATAGAAAACAATTTTTCCAGTTGAAGCTGCCATTGTCAGTCCTATGTCTCCGTTTCCAGTGACAGGAGCATCTACGGTCGTACTTGTGGGTACATGTGTAGGATATGTGTTAAACACTGCCTTGAAGCGGTCTATCTCTGCGTTGCCGTATGCCCAGACATTCAGGCTGACAACAAAAAGGAAAGCTGTCACGCTCAAGATTGAGAGTGAAGAAGGAAGAGTAAAGAAAGAAGAACAAGAATATCTTTTCACAACCTGATTGTCATTTTAATCGATTAAGTAACAGCAAATGTACACCAACTATTCTTAATTGTCACAACAAATAGTATGATTTTATGAAAAAATATAAGAAAATGTTTGTTTCCCGTGATCTGAAAGGATGGGACTCTCATAAATAATCACTAATTTTGCAAAAGAACAAAACTGAAAAGAAATGAAGAAGATATCTTTTCTGTTGCTGCCATTGATGTTGGTCAGCAATGTGTGCAGAGCCGAGTCAAAAAGCCTGACACTGGGCAACGACAATATCCGTGCGGAGGTTTGTTATGATACCGAGGCTGGTTCAGCTTTCCTGAAATCCATTTATTGTCCACAGAATGGTATCCAATGGGAGATTGCCGAGAATCAACCCCTTTTTGTTCTTAATTTCTCCGATCAGAGCATCTCATCTGCAAAGGGATGGTCGAACATCCATGTGCAGAAGGGGAAGAAAAATGCCAGAATGACCTTTGAATCCCAAGAAGGAGTTCGCGTGGAAGTCTGCATGGAATGGAATAAAGAGATGCACATTCGCTGGGGTGAATGTTGCCTTCCTGCCAATGAGCAGTTCACCTCTGCCGTCCTCCTCCCCTTAGCTTTCCGACAACTGCCGAATGGCACCAAGGCTTTCTATCCGTATTCAAGTGGAATTGTATATGAAACATCACAAGACCACGTAGAATCCCAGTCCAATTATCCTGCAGGATTTGGTGCTTCCATGGCTTGGTTTGCCCT
>CAMKMK010000228.1 GCA_946413885.1 uncultured Prevotellaceae bacterium | reverse complement strand
CGATGTGATAATTGTATCCTGGGGCGATGATGATTTGTGTGCTGCTATGCAGAATTTCCAACTTGTGCTTCTCCATATAGGTCAGCAGGTGGCGGATCGCTGTTTCTGAGTCCTTCTCCAACACGTTCTCCTCGTAGGGCTCCCATTGCTTGACAGTCAGCTCCTCAGCCTCTCCTGTATCCAATTCTTGCGTCATCAGTCTCTCCGCTTTCAGTCCCATGTAGTAAAGGGATTCTAAGGTGCGTACGGAAGTTGTGCCTACAGCAATCGCCCATCCCTCGTGTCTGATCAGCTTCTCAAGCGTCTGTTTATGGACCGCAATATGTTCCGTATGCATATCGTGACCGCCAATTTCCTCGCTCTTCACAGGTCTGAAGGTACCTGCTCCCACGTGTAGCGTCACTTCCTCACGATCTATCTTTCGAGCGTCCAGCTCAGCCAGCACACGATCCGTAAAGTGAAGTCCTGCCGTAGGAGCCGCCACGCTGCCTTTTATCTTGCTGTATACCGTCTGGTACGTCGTTTTATCACTCTCCTCAGCCTGTCTGTTCAGGTAGGGTGGAATAGGCAGTTCGCCAATTGCCTCCAGCAGCTCTGCCCAAGAGGGAGGATTGCTTGTTGGGCTCGATTCAGCTTTCCACTCGAAATCTATGCGGTGGGAAGTGCCGTGAATACCTTTTCTTTCTGCAGTAAGAACGATTCTCTTGCCATCGATTTCCATTTCGCGGCTCAGCTTTCCCTCTTTCCACTTCTTCAGGTTGCCTACCAAACAGTACCAAGAGCATTGGCCTCGCTGGATGAAGTTTTCCTGATACTCGGCTGGTGCGGCAGGTTCGAGCAGGAAGATTTCTATGAGAGCTCCCTGCTGGGTACTCGTTGGCTGCTCAATCTTTTTGCGGAAATGCAGTCGTGCCTGTATCACGCGTGTGTTGTTGAAAACCATCAATGCCCCTTCAGGCAAATGCTGGGGCAGGTTGCGGAACGTGTCCTCGCTGACCTTACCTTTATTATATAGTAGGAGTTTGCTGCTGTCGCGCTGTGGAAGGGGAAATTTGGCTATTCTCTCGTCAGGCAGAGAATAGTTGAAGTCCCTGATTTGTATGTGCTTGGTTTTGCTCATCATCAATTATTTGTGCAAAGGTACGTTTTTCTCGCGGAAAAAGTGTAATTTTGCAGCTGAAAATAAGAAAGAGAGTAATGAAAGTAGGTGATAAGGTCCGTTTTTTATCGGAAGTTGGGGGAGGCATCGTTACAGGTTTCTCAGGCAAAGACTTGGTGCTCGTGGAGGACGAGGATGGATTCGAGATTCCTATGCTGAAGAGCCAGGTGGTGGTAATCGATACAGATGACTACAACATTGCTAAGGTGAATACTCGCGATTCTGTGGCTCCAGTCAAGAAAAGCGTTTCTGAGCCTATCGAGACTGAACCAGCCGACAAACCCATCACGTTCAAAGCCAAGCCAGTTGAGCGCAAGGGTGGTGACAAGTTGAATCTCTATCTATGCTTTGTACCTAACGAGGTGAAGGAGATAAGCACTACCACCTTCGAGGCCTACTTCGTGAACGACAGCAACTATTACATGCAGATCCTCTACCTGACAGCAGAGGGAGCCGCCTGGCATGCTCGTTTTCAGGCTGTCATAGAGCCTAACAGCAAGCTTTTCGTCGAGGAGTTTGACCGTTCTGTACTCAATGACTTTGAGCGCGTGTGTGTTCAGACCGTTGCTTGGAAGCAGGACAAGACGTTCCAGCTAAAGCCCGCTATCAGCACGGAGTTGCGTATCGATGTGACGAAGTTCTATAAGCTCCATGTCTTTCGTCCTAATCAGTTCTTCCACGATCCCAATTGGTGCGTCGATGTCATTCGCGATGACCGTCCTGTCAGAAGTGTCTTCATCAATGCCGAGCAACTTCAGGAGGCTCTACTCGACAAGAAGAAATCCGACGAGCAACCTGTCGCTCCTGTTGCCTCATCCAAGAAGGAGAAGAAGCCTGACATCATCGAGGTTGACCTGCATATAAATCAGTTGCTCGACACTACTTCTGGCCTCAGCAATGGCGACATGTTGATGGCTCAGATGAACGAGTTCCGCCGAGTGATGGATGAGAATGTCAAGACCAAGGGACAGAAAATAGTCTTCATTCACGGGAAGGGAGAAGGTGTCTTGCGAAAGGCTATCCTGCAGGAGCTCAAGTATCGATACAAGAACTGCAGCTGGCAGGATGCATCCTTCCGCGAGTACGGATTTGGCGCCACACTTGTCAAGGTGAACTGAATTAACTGATTAGAATCCTTTCAACATTTCTGAAATATGAGTTCTGCATTAGTCGTCTTTTCTGGAGGTCAAGATAGTACAACCTGTCTTTTCTGGGCACTCAAGCACTTCGATGAGGTGCGGGCCCTGACATTCCGTTATGGCCAGAGGCATGAGATAGAGGTGTCTCTTGCCCACGATATTGCTCGAGAGGCAGGAGTGCCCTGGGAATGTATGGACATCTCCTTCATCAGTCAGATGATTTCTGGTTGCAGCCTTACTGACACCTCACTTCCAATCGAGGAAGAGAAACCTTCAGGAGCTCCTCCATCCACCTTTGTGCCTGGTCGCAACATGTTTTTTATCAGTATCGCTGCCATTTATGCAAGCCAGCATGGAATTCATGATGTTGTCACAGGCGTCAGTCAGACTGATTTCAGCGGCTACCCAGATTGTCGAGACGCATTCATCAAAAGCCTCAACGTCACACTTAATCTCGCTATGGACGACCAGTTCCGAATCCACACTCCCCTGATGTGGATCAACAAGTGTCAGACTTGGGCTCTTGCCGATGAATTGGGTGTCCTTGATACAGTACGCTACAAGACTCTCACCTGCTACAATGGTATTGCTGGTGACGGCTGCGGCCATTGCCCCGCTTGTAAGCTTCGTCGTCGTGGTCTTGAGGAATATCTGAAGTCTCGCGAAGATTCATCCGTTTAACTTTCATCAGTAAAAGAGTATGAGTAATCAAGAACGTGCAGAGGAGGGTTTGCAAGCCTTGGGCAAGAAGACTGAGTACCGTCAGGACTATGCTCCTGAGGTATTGGAGAGTTTCCAGAATAAGCATCCAGAGAACGACTACTGGGTTCGTCTCAACTGTCCTGAATTCACATCGTTGTGTCCCATCACAGGCCAGCCTGATTTTGCAGAGATTGTCATCAATTACCTGCCTGACCAGCGTTTGGTCGAAAGCAAGAGTCTGAAACTCTATCTTTTCAGTTTCCGCAATCATGGCG
>CAMKMK010000227.1 GCA_946413885.1 uncultured Prevotellaceae bacterium | reverse complement strand
CCATACTTTGTTTAATTATTATAAATTTGGTGCAAATTTACGAAAAAAACCTTGAAATTTGCTTGGTGTCTTGAAAAATGTGTATATTTGCAATGTTTTTTGAAACAAAAATATTCATAAATACAAAATTGATTTGACAATGAAAGGATTAAAAAAGATTGCAGGCGCACTCGTAGTTGCCGTGTTGGTAAGTGGTTGTGGTAACATGTCTAACAAAGGCAAGGGAGCCCTCATTGGTGCCGCTGGTGGTGGTGCTGCAGGTACTGGTTTAGGTGCTGCTATTGGTGCATTGGTTAATGGCAAGAGTGGCGCTAAGGTTGGTGCTGCTATTGGTGCAGGTGTAGGTGTAGCTGCCGGTACAACCGCAGGTGCCCTCATTGGTAAGAAGATGGATAAGGCAAAGGCCGCTGCCGCTGCAGCTTTGGCTGATGCTGAGGTTACTTCTACTACGGATGCTAACGGCTTGGAAGCTGTAAAGGTTACCCTTGATAATGGTATTCTGTTCGCTACTGGTAAGTATGCTCTCCAGTCTGCAGCTCAGGCTTCTCTTAAGAAATTTGCCACCAACGTGCTGAACGTTTACACCGATTGTGACGTTGCCATTTATGGCTATGCATCCAGCGATGGTTCTGATGCTACCAACCTGACATTGAGTCAGAATCGTGCAAATGCAGTTAAGAATTATTTGACAGAATCTTGTGGTGTGGCTGCCCGTCAGATTGCCAGCACAACTGGTTATGGAGAGGATCCTAACTACCTGATTTATGATGCTAATGGCAAGGAAAATCGTGCAGCAAGCCGTCGTGTAGAGATTTATCTCTATGCAAGTGCTGCCATGATTGAGGCTGCTAACGCAGGTACTCTTCAGTAATTCTATCAATGACATTTTAAATCTTCTGCTACGTTGAAAGTATTACGGAAGATTCAAAAGTTTCTACAATGGGTTGTGCTCCTTTTCTTTGGGAGCACAATCTTTTTTGTGTGCCTTTATAAATGGTGTCCTGTCCCGATTACCCCTTTGATGGTAATTCGGTGTGTCCAACAGGTAAGTCATGGGGAAACCATACGCATGCGTCATCATTGGGTTCCCTTGGATTCCATGTCCATATATATGCCAGTTGCCGTGATGGCAAGCGAAGATCAGTGTTTTCTGAATCATCATGGTTTTGATTTCAAAGAGATACGAATAGCAATAGATGAGAATCGAAGTGGTAAGCGTAATCGTGGTGCCAGCACCATTAGTCAGCAGACGGCTAAGAACGTTTTCCTCTGGTCTGGTCATAGCTGGTTTCGCAAGGGACTTGAAGCCTATTTCACTTGTCTGATTGAATTGATATGGGGAAAGAGACGTATCATGGAGGTGTATCTTAATAGCATTGAGATGGGAGATGGTATCTATGGTGCTGAAGCTGTGGCGCAACTCCATTTCTCTCGTCCTGCGCTCCAATTGACTCGTCCCAACTGCGCTCTGATTGCTGCCACTTTACCTAATCCAATTAGATTCAGCAGTCAGAATCCATCGTCATACGTGCTTCATCGGCAGACAGCCATTATGAAACAAATGAAACATATTGACGTTTTCCCTAAAAAATAGTATAAAAAGTTTCACTTTTTGTTAGCTGGACTTTGCAAATTACTATAAAATGAGTAAATTTGCACGGAAAATCATATTGTTTCAGGTATGTTGGAGACTTTCTTTCGCACTCATCAGTATTTGGTAGAGCGTATTCAGACTCCCGTTCGTCGTGCTTTGATGGACGAGATAAACTGGCGTGACCGTCTGATTGGTATCAAAGGAAGTCGTGGAGTAGGCAAGACCACCTTCCTCCTCCAGTATGCAAAAGAGAACTTTGGGCCAAACGATCGCCGATGTCTCTACATCAACATGAACAACTTTTTCTTTCAAGGCAAGACGCTTTTCCAGTTTGCTTTGGAGTTTATGCGTGGTGGAGGCCTTGTACTGCTTATCGATCAGGTGTTCAAGCAGCCTGATTGGAGTCATGAGTTGCGTCTTATCTATGATCGTTGTCCCCATCTGCATGTGATTTTTACGGGTAGTAGTGTGATGCGTCTCAAGGAAGAGAACCCTGAGCTCAATGGCATTGTAGTCAGCTATAATTTGCGTGGTTTCTCTTTTCGTGAGTATCTCAACATCCAGTGTGGACTAAGTCTGCGCCCTTATGGTATCGGTGAGATTCTCAATCGTCATGAGCGCATTTCTGATGGGATTCTTTCTCAGGTGGATCCTTTGCCTCATTTCCATGATTATGTTCGTCATGGTTATTATCCCTTTTATCTTGAACATGGAGATTTCTCTGAGACATTGCTTAAGACAATGAACATGATGATCGAAGTCGATATTCTGCTCATAAAACAGATTGAGCTGAAATATCTGACCAAGATTAAGAAGTTGCTTTATCTTTTGGCAGTGGGTGGAACAGGTGCTCCCAATGTGTCTCAATTGGCTTCTGACATGCAGACCAGCCGCGCCACAGTGATGAACTATATCAAATATTTGAGTGACGCTCGGCTCATTAACATGGTATATCGTTATGGTGAGTCTTTTCCCAAGAAACCAGGACGCTTGTACATGCATAACACCAATTTGATGTACGTCATGACACCCGACAGTATCCAGGAACAGGATATGCTGGAGACCTTTTTCCAGAATGCTCTTTGGGGACGTCACGAGGTAAATATGGGTGATCGTAGCAGCACTTTCCTGGTGGATGGAAAACTGCGTTTCCGTATCGTTACCGAGGAGCCTAAGCGTCGCAGTACTGAGGTCGTCTATGCTCGTTCTGATATCCGAAAGGGTTCCAATCAGGAGATTCCTATTTGGATGTATGGTTTCCTCTATTAGTTGTGATATTCTACTTTGCAGATTCAGACAATAATATATAAAAGAGAAAAATTTAATTACTCCCTAAAAAACGGACAAGATTTTATGAAACGTACTAAAATTGAACAATTATTGATTGTCATTGCTTGGGCAGGGCTGATTGGTGGTATTCTCTTTACAGTTCTCGTAAGCAAGGGAATCATGGAATCAAATGCGGAGATGGCTTTTCCACAAGCTGTCGCCACCTTCGTGGGTGGCATTGGCGCTTCAATTGTCGGTTGGGCAGTCCTGATGCAAGTGGTGAACATCTCAGACAGATTAAGAAAGATTGAAAATCAATTAAGCAAATAATATTAAAAGTTTCACTTAATACATTTATTTAAACAAATGGCAAAAGAAAAGAAATTTATCACCTGTGATGGTAACGAGGCTGCG
>CAMKMK010000226.1 GCA_946413885.1 uncultured Prevotellaceae bacterium | reverse complement strand
CGGCTTCTTCTGTTAGAATCTGCACATTATGGAACTGCACGTTGCGGGCGTGGCGGACAAAGAAGCCCTTGGCAGGCAGGCATCCCCACATGGTGGCTTCTGGATAGTCCTTCTCCTTCTCATTCTTTATGCGTTCGCTAATCTTCGGCAGTTCTGTTTCTGTAATGCCGCCTTTCTGCTGGATGGTGATATTGGAAAGCCAGATGTTCTCCACAGGATAGCCAGGCAAGCCTGTAATGCTGCAACCTGTTGCTCCAGCTCCATGAACCAAGATGTTACTAAGATGAACACCGTTGATGCGTCCCACCGTGTCAATGGGAATCAAGTGGGTAAAGTCAGTGGGATCGTCATCTGGACTGCTGAACCGATAGCCTCGTCCGCGATTACCCAGACGGATGAAAATGGGCGACTCAGTGCCTTCAATGGTGAAATCGGAAATGTTGACATTTTCCAGTACTCCTCCATCCACGATCTCTAACGAGATGGCTGATATGCCACGTGTCAGGCCGTAAAGCTTTTTCTCCTGATTGCTGGAAGGCTTCACTATAATGCTACTGATGCTGATGTTACGAAAACCACCATTCGACTCAGTTCCCATTTTTACGGCATTGCAATGGCTGGACACGATGCAGTCCGAGATACGTATGTTCTCGCATGGCCGCTCGGCAGTAGACTTTAGGGTAAGGCCATCATCATCCGTGTCAGCAATCATTCCCTTCACCACCACGTCACGACAACAATCCAAATCAAGCGCGTCGTTGTTGTAGTTGTCACGATTGAATACCGTAACGTCCTCTATCCTCACTCCGTCGCAGGCGAGATAGTGCTGCATCCAGCAACCGCTATTGCGCAAGGTGATGCCGCGCACCAGGATGTTCTCGCTCTGGATAAAACGGATGAGATGAGGTCGCAGGATGCCAGCCTCATCCATGGTGGTTTTCTTAAAGACACCGCCTTGACCATCAATGGTGCCAAACCCTTCGATAACGACATTCCTCACCTTGTCGGCGTAAATGAGTTGAAGCGTATTGTGCTGGGTGCGAAGCGAAACGTAATCCGACTTCATGGGATGGTAGTCCTTGATATCCGTGCTGCCGTAGAGTGTAGCACCATTCTCAAGGAAGATATGTACGTTGCTTTTCAGGATGATGGTACCAATCTTGTAACTTCCTGCAGGCACCACTACCCGTCCGCCTCCTTTTTTCGAGCAGTCGTCAATGGCTCTTTGTAAGGCAACTGTGCTCAGCCGGGTGGTGTCTGCCCGCGCACCATATTTCAAGATGTTGAAATCTGTTGCACCAGCACAAAATGAAATGCACAATGCCAGCAGAAAAGAAATCTTTTTCATAATACAGATGATAACTCTGCTTTTTTTCCTTAATCTATTTATTATCCAGCACAGGCAGCAGATAATCCCAAATGAGATTGATTTCCTTCTGCATGTCGCCCACATTAGCCGTGTTGATAACTACTGCATCCTGGTCTGGCATCACGATGATGTATTGGCCGTAAGCTCCATCAGCACGAAAACAATTATGACGGCAGCGCCACATCTGGTATCCGTATCCCTGTCGCCAATCGCTTGTGGGATCCTCGCCCTCGATTTGTTTCTGTCCTGCCGGAGCGCTGATTACCTGTTTACTGGATGCTTCCTCTACCCATTTCTCTGGCAAAAGCTGCTTGCCCTTCCATTTGCCCTTTTGCAGGAGCAACTGTCCCATCTTTGCCAAATCCTCAGTCTTCAGATAGAGACCCCAGCCACCACAGTTGATGCCTTGAGGACTCTCATCCCAACGAACGTCTTCGATGGCAAGCGGCTTAAAGAGGCGAGGAGTCAGATATTCCAACAAAGTCAAACCCGTTACCTTTTGCACGATGGCTGACAACATGTAGGTTCCCATGCTGTTATAGCAGTACCAGGTACCTGGCACGTGAGGAACGGGATGTGCCAAAAACTCAGTCACCCAGTCAGCACCTGGCGTGTTGCGAGCACCTCTTGGTTCCACGTCATGACCACAATTCATTGTCAGCAGGTCTCGAATGGTCATCTTCAACAGGTTTTCAGAAGGGTTGTCAGGCACTTTATCAGGGAAGAAGGAGACGACTCGATCATCGAGCTTCAGATAGCCCTCGTGGATGCAGAGT
The DNA here is from genome assembly GCA_946413885.1 of uncultured Prevotellaceae bacterium. Taxonomy (GTDB): domain Bacteria; phylum Bacteroidota; class Bacteroidia; order Bacteroidales; family Bacteroidaceae; genus Physcousia. Next base: position 1,155 of record CAMKMK010000226.1, on the reverse strand, counting down.
CCCACAGCCGTCGAGGTAAAGGTCTTGCTCACACTATGGAGCGCATGGGGCTTGTCTGGAGCACCCTCGCCCATCCATTTCTCCTCCAACACCTTGCCATGTTGCAGGACCATCACGCTATGCAAGTCTATCCCGCCTGCATTTGCTGCTGTCAGATAAGACTGAAAAGCTGCATTCATCACCTTGGAAGGTTTCTTGCGGGGAAGTGCGCCCGCTTTTTTCCAATCCTTGGTGGGAGTCGCCTGCGACAGGGCCTCCACCATCACTTCACGTGCCTCGATGCTAACTGCCAAGAGGCAGAGCATAGCTGTCAAAACGATCTTCTTCATCTTAAAAAACATTTTGTCCTGATGTAAATCTATACAAATATACGACATTTTTTTTTCTTTTCCTATCATCCTAAAAGAAAAGTAGCTGTCAGGAAAGCCTTCTCTTCTATCTTCTGAGTCCAACCTTCAGGTTCAGCTTCAGGTAATAAGCTCCATTCTCACGTTCCAGATACCCGTACTTGTCATCATCTGGCAGACTCTTCTCCAGTCGGGTATGCGTCAAAAGATAGTCGCTGAAAGTCTGCTCATCCTGTCGACTGTAGAGAAGCATTTCGCCCTGCTGGTTCACCATTAGGTAACCATGGATGGCTGAAGCACGACCCGTAAACATTTTTCCTGGTCTCATGCCCAAAGCTGAAGCGAGGAGGAACTGACGCACTTTGTATTCATAGATGCCATGCTTGTGGACCAGCTCATCCTTTACTTTCAAAGGATTCTTCTCCTCGAGCACTTTCACCAGCTCATCCACCTTTGAAATGTCATCCAGATGAAGCGACATCACCATCGTGCCCAGGATACGAGGCAGATTGGTGTCCAGCATCAACAGGTTGCTGCGAAAGATCTTGTCTGCCACATCATTGTATTTCAGGATGCCACCCTGACTTTGAATATAGAGAATGCGACGAGCCACCTCAGCTACGTTCTCTGGTTGCTCCGTCCTGTTGATCTTGTTCACCGCTGGAGCTGAAAAGCGGACGCCCGTCTGTTCCCACTTCAGGTTGGCTGTGCGTCCCCCGTCCAGCAAAGGCAAGTAACCACAGAGTTTGCTTTGGATTCTCAATCCCAACGGAGGATTCTTCACGTTCCACAGGGCCACATGCAAGTC
>CAMKMK010000225.1 GCA_946413885.1 uncultured Prevotellaceae bacterium | reverse complement strand
TGGTGGCGAGAAGTCATGCAATGGACCTATTTCTTCATGAGTTTCTTCTTCTTCAAGGCAGGATATTTCAACAAGACAGTAGCAGGCGACAGCAAGGCTTACTTCATCGACAAAAGCAAGCGACTGCTTGTTCCCTACATCTCTTGCGGCACTATCGGATTCCTCATCTACATGGCTTTCCAGCCCATCCTGATCAATCGATACCACAAGCCCATAGAGCCTCTTGCATGGGACCATTTGTGGACGAAAAGTGCTTTCTACGGCAACAATCCCACGTGGTTTCTCTTCTCCTTCTGGGCCTGTTACATAGCCGTGCATTTCATCGAGAAATGGACTCGTGGATTACCTTCCTGGATTCGTGTTCTCTACATAGGTTTCCCCTTCCTCAGTTACTGGATGTTCGTGCTGGGCAATCCCTTGTGGATGCAGCTCAACAATCTTTTCATGGGAATTTACTACTTCCAGCTGGGACGTTTCTGGCACTTCGCGATGGATCGGATGGGGCGCGAGCGAACACTTTTTGTCTGCTTCGTCATGATTCTGGCTTTTGCGGTCAGTAACCTCATTTTCCACGACACCTCCTATACCATGAGCAGCAACACTTTTACAGGAGATGTCTTTGTCACCATCGCCAACACCACCGTCATCCTTTGCGGTCTGGCAGGTTTTCTCATCGCAGCCCACATGCCTCGCATTCCTGGCATCAACTTTATTGGAGAGCACTCGATGGTCTATTTCGTGGGTCACTATCCCATGCTGTATTTCTACAAGTTCACTCACCTCTGCTTTGGTCGCAGCATCTTTGGCCGTTGGGATGATGTCATCATCCTCATTCCCGTTATCTTCTCCCTCTGCTCGTGGCTTGTGCCCTACATCGAATCCGTTCCTTGGCTCAGCGGAAGATGGCCCAAGAAAGAAGAGGCGGTAAGGGCGTAAAGTTAATGCAAAGGCTGAGAGAACCATATTCTTTCTATCCGAAAAATCCTTACAAAACCAGATTTGTCCAAAACCTCCTTGAGACGCGACACGTTGAAAGGCGAAAGACAACGTGTTGAAATTGCAAACACAACACGTCAACTTTGCCGACTCAACACGTTGAAACCCCAAACACAACACGTTGTCTTTTTCAGAATGTTCTATGACACTGTAACGTAATAACGTAATTACGTTATAATCAAACCCTTACATAGAAAAATTCCTTCTAAGGGAAAATGTTGGTCAAAACACTCTCAGCCTCTCTTCTTTGTCGAAGAAGACTCCTCTGAAATCTTTACAAAACTATGCTCCATCTCTTTCTTTGGCAGAAGGCAAGCAAATCATGCCTTAACAGCATGCTTCAGCTCATTCCTGATCGCCTTGTTGATAAAGTCATTGATTGTGGTCCCTGAGGCCGACACGAATGCAGCCACGCGAGAGTGGAGTTCTGAAGACATTCGCAGGTTCAACCGTCCACTATAAGGTTTGGCAGGTTCCACACCATCGGCACGGCATCCTTCCAGATAACTATCCACGCCTGCTTCGAAATCTTGGCGGAGTTCGTCCAGCGTCTGACCTTCATACAAGATTAGAGCCTTACTCATGCCCTGTACCTTGCCAAACAGACAATTATCTTCTTTGCTGTACTCCACGCTGCCCTTATAACCTTTATACTCCAGATAATCCATGCTTCATTCCTATATTAAGTTGTTGCTCTTCAGATGCTGATAGATGGCTTTCACCATCCATTCCTTCATAATGCTTCTTGGGTGAGGACGGTGAATATCAATATAGACACCTGTTGCTTCATTCTTGAATCTTACGCGAGAACCTGATGTGGCTCCTTTGTTGTGAACCTCATAGCCGAAATACGACAAAAGATTTATCGTTTCCTCATAAGTGAAGTCCTTTGGCTTCTTTTTGAATCGTTCGACTAATTTTTCCTTTGATCCCATAAATTTCACTTTGGTCGCAAAGGTACTAAAAATAGTACTAACTTCCAAACTTTTTTCTCTATTTTGCTTTTTTTGCAAACAAAGAGTTTTCTTCGAAAAGAAAAAAATGAATCAATAAAGGAATTTCCTTCATTCGAATCGATAGTCGTGGAAGAACCATTTCCCTCCTCTGAAGCGGGCTTTCAGGTAAACGGCTGGGAATTTTCCGCGAGTGGATACGTAGCCAGCGAAAGAACGTTTGGGCTGGTACTCCACCGCTGTTGCCAGAACGGTAAGCAACAAGCGGTCCTCCAGCGTCAGTTCCTTGGGCAGCAGGACGCTGAGACGTGCTTTTCCCCCTTCGTTCAAATAGAGCATGACGGAATATTCCTTGTCGTAACTGAGATCTTTGGGCAGTAGCTGGTCGTCGATGCAGCGGTTGATGTCCCTCTCAAACAGCGCCATTCCCCGCTCGTTCTCGAGATGCTCTGCGGTTGTGTCGCGTTGCCCATCCATTCTAGCCAATACGCGGCTGTCTGTCCTCCGTTTCATTATCATGCTGGCATCCCTTTCTAAATAGCTGCCGGCCCAGTAGTTATGGCGTTGATCATCAGACCATTCCACGAAGGAGCCTTCTGCCACAGAATCCACCCGCAACCATCTGCTAACGATCTCATCACCATAAAGGAAGGGGTTCGTCAATACTCGCAGCTGGCCTGTAAACCATTTGGCTGGAACCAACACCGTATCGCCCTGCATGGGGATACTCCCGTATTTCTTCTGAAGAGCCTTCCTCAAGGCAGTATTCTCTTTTGAGTCAGCATCTTGAAGGACGTCCATCCAACAGAGTATTTGCTTGTCAGCTGGATTTTCATAGATAACAAATTTTGAGGGCGGAATATTCAGTTTCCCTGCCTGATGAAGCGATTCCGAAGGGCAGAGGAAACGCGTATCGCCAAACGTGTACAGGAAGTTACGGCCAGATGCTGACAAGAGCGGCTCCATCCTCGCCAAGGCAGCATTCTCCTTCTTGTCAACATACTGGGAATAAAATCCAGCTTTCAGATCATCCACGCTATAGGGTCGCGGCAACTCCTGGGCGAGTGAGAAGACTGGCAGCAGCAGGAAGCCCGCAAAAACAGCAAAACTCTTCATGGCTAATCATTATTTAGAATTAAACTATTGCATTGAATGCTTTGTTCTTGGTGGCAAAATTACGAAAAAAAAAAAAATACAGCCAAAAAGAAACGAGAAAAAGTTTGCCAACACTAAAACTGCCCTTTGTCTAACGATTGAACGGATTTCCGCGTGTTACTCATTGTCTGTTGAGTATTTTCTCAATTATCTATAAGCAGAAAAGAGGCCTTGTGAGCCTCTCTTCTTAGGGTGGTGTCACCAGGAATCGAACCGGGGACACAAGGATTTTCAGTCCTTTGCT
>CAMKMK010000224.1 GCA_946413885.1 uncultured Prevotellaceae bacterium | reverse complement strand
ACAACGTGTTGTCTTTTGGGTTTCAACACGTCGCGTCTATCCTTTCTACAAAAAAGGAAGGGGAAAGTTTGATGGTTTGAGGAAGAATGTGTATTTTTGCTGTTATGAAACTTGATGGACTCACATACGGAAGACGATTACGCCCATGGGGCTATCTGCTGGTAGCGTTGGCCTTCTGGAGCTTGATAATCCTGATTGCATGCCTTTTTGTGGGAAGGCGGAAGGAGAAATGCGCGGCCCTTGTGGAGATTGCCAGCATTTACGAAATACGTATGGACGGAAAGACCTTGCTGTCTTTTGCTCCTGACACCCTCGTCACTCCTGGCGTGTGGGTCAATCGTTGGTGGCTCTTTCCCTCTTGTCGTGGGAATCTGGCAACCTATGAGGCTCGCAAAGATGAGGGGATCAGCAACAAGAATATGGTAGGATGGCTACAAGAACGACTTGAAAGGAACGATTCCACCCTACAGGGACTCTTGCACATTCAGGAGGAGACACGCTACTTTCTAAGAAAACATACCGTAAGGGAAGAAGGATACGAATTGGTGGCCAAACATGCGGAACGAGTGCAACAAAAGATTGACTCTATCCAAGAAATGAACCTGTATTTGGAAGAAGCCATGCAGAACAAGCACGCTGAACTGGTGCAGAAAAGAGATTTCTGCGTTATATACCGCCAAGGCGACAAACTTATGCGTGAGCCTTGTCGTCTGGTAAATCAAAGCGGAAACCAGATACGGCTACAAACGGAAAGAAAGAAGAAACCAGCGGAAACGAAAGCCATTAGCCTGTGGCCTTGGACAAAGCACATCGACGAAAGAATCTATCTGACGCAATATGGAATGGAGGGGTATGAAGCGTGCAAACAAGGGAACGTGACGAACCGGATAACGGTTGAGAGAGTCAACGAAAACCTCCTTCCAAAGAGCGATGGATTCAGCCTGATTTACGATGAAATAGGGCTTTTCTATGCTGGATACATGAAAAACGGAAAACGTGAAGGCGAAGGAGAAATGAGGGATTCAATGGGCAGGATCATACGAGGCCTGTTCTCCAACGACACCTTATATTATGGTACGCGAACAGACTCGCTGGGCCATTATTGGGGCGATATGGACAAACAGGGCAAAGCCAACGGACATGGGGTTCACTTGAGCGCAGAAAACCTTCTCTACGAAGGAAAATGGAGCAACGATCAACGCGATGGATTCGGCATTTCCATAAGTCCAAACTCAAGAATGCTGGCAGGAGAATGGTTACAGGACACCTTTAAGGGGGAGCGCCTCGTCTATACCTCAGAACGCATCTACGGCATCGACATCTCTCGCTATCAACATGAGAAAGGACGCAAAAAATTTGCGATCAATTGGGGAAATTTGCGAATCAAGCACCTAGGTACGCTGAGCAAGAAACGTGTGGAGGGCGAAATGGATTATCCTGTTTCCTTCGTTTATATTAAGGCAACTGAAGGCCAGTCACTCGTCAACCAATACTATGATGCTGATTACAGCCAAGCGCGCAAACATGGGATACCTGTAGGCAGTTACCATTTTTTCTCCACTCATATCCCTGCTGACGTGCAAGCTGACCTGTTCTTGAGTAACGCTCACATACAGGATGGCGATTTCCCTCCTGTTCTGGATGTGGAACCCAGCGATGCCAAGATAGAGAGGATGGGAGGAGCGGAAGCCATGTGGGCAAGTATCCGCGCCTGGCTCAACATCGTCGAAAGGCGCACAGGACGCTTACCAGTACTCTACATTAATCAAAGGTTCGTAAACAAGTACCTTCCCTATGCGCCAGATGTGGAGGAAAAATACCCTGTATGGATAGCCCGCTATGGAAAATACAAGCCTGACGTGAAGCTGGTCTATTGGCAACTGAGTCCAGACGGACGTGTGAACGGTATCCAAGGAAAAGTGGATATCAACGTCTTTAACGGATACAGAGAGGAATTCAATGAATTCAAAGAATCCCTCCGCTCGAAAAGATAATCCTTCCTATCTCTCTAATAAGGTGGAAGAGAACACAAACATCTCTCCCCCATCACGAGAAAGGGAAGATTTGTCAGAAGTTATCTTTGTGAACCTCAAAGAAAGACTGAGGATGAGCACACACGGGGCATATCTCAGGAGCCTTGGTGCCTACCATAATATGACCACAATTGCGGCATTCCCATACCTTCACCTCACTTTTCTCAAATACCTGAGCTGTCTCTATGTTCTTCAATAAAGCACGATAACGCTCCTCGTGACGCTTTTCAATAGCAGCCACCATGCGGAACTTTTCAGCCAGATCCTTGAAACCTTCTTCCTCAGCAGTCTTAGCAAAAGAATCATACATATCAGTCCACTCGTAATTCTCGCCATCTGCTGCGGCTTCCAGATTCTGAGCAGTATTACCTATACCTTTCAGTTCCTTGAACCACATCTTGGCATGTTCCTTCTCATTGTCTGCCGTTTTCAGAAATATTTCAGCCATCTGCTCAAAACCTTCCTTCTTGGCAACTGAAGCAAAATAAGTGTACTTATTGCGTGCCTGTGACTCTCCAGCAAATGCTGCTTCCAGATTTTTCTCGGTCTGGGTACCTGAATACTTGTTTGTCATCATCTTGATTATTTTTTGTTGATAAAAAAGAGTTTTTGTTGATCTCAAATGCAAATATAAGGTTTTTATGAATTCATCGTATCGTCCAGAATGCTAAATAAAGAAAAGATCTCTAATTTTCTTCTTTTTCTCCTTTCAATAAAGCAACAACCTTCTCCAACCATTTCTTATCCACCTCGTCAAACGTGGCAAGATGTTCGCTGTCGATATCTAAAACACCAATCACGTGGCCTGCACCATCGTGTATCGGCACCACAATCTCACTCTGAGAAGCAGAACTGCAAGCTATATGGCCTGGAAATTGATGAACATCAGGCACAATGATGGTTTCGTCGCGCATCCAAGAAGTACCACAGACCCCTTTCCCTCTGGCGATTCTAGTGCACGCCATAGGCCCTTGGAAGGGGCCTAATACCAATACATCATCCACGACTCGATAAAATCCTGTCCACCAAAAGTGAAACTCTTCTTGCAACATCGCACTCACATTGGCCATGTTGGCTATCATGTCTCGTTCTGCCTCCACTACAGCAGCTATCTGGGGCAACAATTCTGCATATCTTTTTTCTTTATCCATGATCTTCTTTTTGCCAAGATGAATACAATCGTTGCACAAAAGTATCCAAAAGATGCCGAAAAAACAAAAAACAGGGAAAATATTTGGTCAATTCCACGGAAACCCATATCTTTGCACTCGGTTTTAGGCCCAGATGGCGGAATCGGTAGACGCGCTGGTCTCAAACACCAGTGGGGCAA
>CAMKMK010000223.1 GCA_946413885.1 uncultured Prevotellaceae bacterium | reverse complement strand
AAAAGAAAACTAAAATACAATAACGTGATGACAAACAGAAGAGACTTTTTCCGCCGACTGGCTGGCATGGGGGCGCTAATGGCTACCTCGCAATTGCCCAGCTGGGCTGAAGACAACCCAGCCTTATTTCCCATGAGAGGAGGTTTCGAACGGCTGGCGATGAGTTATGTTGCCGTAAAGATCGGATTGGAGACTCCATTCTCGTTGCTCCACATCTCTGACACCCATCTGACGGCTGCCTATCCCCACGAGAACGAGAAGAAACAAAAACTGATGGAGATTCGCAGTAAGACCTTTGGAGGCAGGCAGGAGGAGGCTTTAAGGGATTCTCTGAGTTGGGCCAAGCAGAACGTTGATTATGTGTTGCATACAGGAGACATTATCGACTGGCAAAGCGAGGCAAACTTTGACTTGGTAAAGAAGTACTTTGGACGCGAATTGATAGGAGCTGTGGGAAACCACGAGTTCAGCACGGACATGTGGTTGAGTGACCCAAAGGAGGAACACTCAGAAGCCTATAAGGACAACACGCGAGCCATCGTGCAACAGGCGTATCCTTTCGATGTCCGCTTCCAGTCGCAGGTTGTGAATGGCGTGAACTTCATCACGCTGGATGATGTGTATGGTTACGTGACTCAGGATCAGGTGGATGCCTTCTACACGGAAGTAAAGAGAGGACTGCCCATCGTACTCTGCATGCACGTTCCCTTCCACACAGAAGCCACTTGGCGCGCCACGTGCAAGTTCTGGGGTGGCAACAATCGCTTTACCAATGCGGTAGTTCCCAATCCCAATGGAGACTACAAGGTTCAACAAAAGGATCCTGTGACGCGTGACTTTATCGCTTATCTGAAGAAAGAACCTCTGCTGAAGGCCATCCTGGCAGGACATGAACATATCACCATCCAGGACGATTTCTCGCCCACAGCTCGCGAATACATGGTGGCAGGCAATTTCCTTTTCCAGGGGCAAGAGGTTCTGTTCTATTAGGAAGAATACGAGGAAATCCTCACCCTTTTATTATTGCAACACAACTGGAATTCGAGCAAACAATCCATTCTGTAAAGATTTCGGAACAAACATGTTTCGACAGGAAACGAATGCCTGACTGCAATCTGCCAACTACATCATCCAATTGTTTTAATACCATATAATCGATTGATAATCACATAATTGCAAACGACTAAACAAAACCCTCCAATCCTTCCGAAAGACACAACGTGTTGAAACTCGAATCACAACGTGTTGAGTTTGCAAAGTTAACGTGTTGAAACCGCCAACTCAACACGTTGTCTTTTCCCTTTCAACGTGTTCCCTTCCAAAGGGTCTTATGAAGAATCAAGGATTGTAAAGATTCTTTATCATTCTTCTAAAACAATCAGCACCTTGGAGGAACGAGTCGACCAAGGTGCTGGGAGAATTTCTTCTTATTCTATATTTTACAACCCTCGCATCTTTAGAAGAGCGCTTGCATCAGGACTTTGCAAGCCAGTGAATCCACTGAAACCCTGCATCAGGTCGATGGTATTGCCTCGACTGAGGATTTTGTTGAGAAACTCGATTCCTGTTTGCTGATCGAGCGCTCCCTTGCGAGCAAAAGCTTCAGCTACGTTGTCAGCCAGCACCTCAGTCCACAAGTAGCTGTAATAGCCGGCTGCATAACCGCCTCCCCAGACATGATTGAAATATGAAGTGGAGTAGCGTGGTGGAATCTGATTGTCAAGCAAACCTACCTCTTCCAAAGCCTTCGTTTCGAACTTGGCAGCCTCCTCAGCTGAAGGAACCTGCTGGGAAGGCAACATGTGCCAAGCCATATCGAGACAGGTGGCTGCCAGATTCTCGCCCAAAGCGTATGCAGAATGGAAATTGATGGACTCCAGCATCTTTTTCTTCAGGTCGGCAGGCATGGGTTGACCAGTCTCAGTATGGAGCGCAAAGTGGTCGAACACCTGAGGAATGGAGGCGAATGTCTCGTTGAACTGAGAAGGCATTTCCACGAAATCACGAGGCACAGAAGTTCCGCTGAGTTTGTTGTACTTGCAGTCGGACAGCAGGCCATGAAGCGCATGACCAAACTCATGGAACAAAGTGCAGACATCGTCCCATGTAAGCAAAGTAGGTTGCCCTTCAGGAGCCTTTGCATAATTGCATACATTGTAGATAATGGGCAATTGATGACGGAAACTGCTCTGCTTGGCAAAACTGCTCATCCATGCGCCTCCCCGCTTGGTAGGACGACGGAAATAGTCGCAATAAAAGAGAGCAAACGGATGACCATTACGATCAGAAACCTCGAAAACCTTCATGTCAGGATGATACGTAGGGATGTCTGTCCTCTGCTTGAAGGTAAGTCCATACACCAGATTAGCAGCATAAAAGAGACCGTTGCGTTGCACGCTGTCGATATTGAAATAGGGCTTCACGTCATCCTCTGAAAAATTGAACTGTTCCTTCTTCATCTTGGCAGAATAATAGAAGCGGTCGTATGGCTGAAGATGGAATTTCTTGCCCTGTTTCTTCTGAGCATATGCCTCGATAACTCTCGTCTCAGCATCCGCTTTGGGTCTGTACTCGCTGATCAACTGGCGCAGGAACGCATAGACATTATCAGAATTCTTGGCCATCGTTTTCTCAAGAGAGTAGTTGGCATAATTGGGATATCCCATCAGTTCAGCCTTCTCAGCCCTCAACTTAGCCACTTCAGCCACAATGGGGAAAGTGTTGAATCCACGTGTCCCATCTGCTCGATGAATGCTTGCCTCGAAGACGCGACGGCGCAGGTCACGATTCTCCAAATTGGTCAGGATGGCTTGCTGGGTAGTGTTCACGATGACGATACAATAAGGCGACTGCCCGCCTCTGGTCTCAGCATCCTTCTTGCATTGAGCAATGTCAGCCTCGTTAAGACCCTTCAACTCCTTCACGTCGTCCACCCATACAACAGCGTGGTTGGTAGCGTCTGGAAGGAGAGTACCCCAATCGGTTTGCAGTTCAGAGATGCGTTTGTTGATTTCCTCGATGCGAGCTTTTTTCTCAGCAGGGAGTAGGGCACCAGAACGAACGAAACCTTTGTAGATTTCCTCCAACAGTTTCTTATCCTCGCCCTGCAGGGAAGTGAACTCATGATCATAGACAAACTTCACACGTTGGAAAAGCTTCTCGTTGAACGAAATCTCATTCTCGTAGGCTGTCAGCAAGGGAGTGATTTCTTTCTGGATAGCTGCAATCTCATCAGTCTTATCGGCACTTGTTAGGCAGAAGAATGTGTTAGAGACACGATCCAGAAGTATTCCGCTGGATTCAAAAGCAAGAATGGTATTCTCGAAGGTGGGGGACGCTTCGTTGTCCACAATCTTTTGTATATCCATCCGCGCCTGCTCGATTCCTGCTTTCAAGGCAGGCAGATAGTGTTCAGT
>CAMKMK010000222.1 GCA_946413885.1 uncultured Prevotellaceae bacterium | reverse complement strand
AACTCTATACCCGCATCTTCAAGAATCTCAAGAAACTGGCTGGCAAGTAATCCCCTACTCTGCCCTTTCTTTTCAAAAAAAGTACTTCAACTTGAATCATTGAATTTTATTTACAAATTTACTCAAACCTCATCAACTGACTCGATAGTTTCTCCTCCTTTTTAGCACGAGTCAGCCAGGGCAACCAATCGAAACCCAAAACACAACACGTTGAAACCTCAGGCACAACGTGTTCTTCCTGCGAAGTCAACACGTTGTGTTTGGCAAGTCAACGTATTGAAACCAACGGTTGATACCAGTAGCTCAAATCCTGAGAATCTTCTAATACCTTATCTATATAGCTTGGCGCTTTCCGTTTTACCTGTCTCGTATTCCATTTGGAGGATGAACACGCCGTGGGAATTGGGGAGAGAAAGTTGGCAACGATAGTCGTGAACGGGGAAACTTTGAAGATGTTGTCCTTGCAGAGTAAACAAGTTGAAGTGGGCGATGGGAATTCGGCTATACAAAGCGTATCCGTTTGCTGTTTTTGTGAATGTCAGGAGAGATGGTTTTTCATGCAGATTCTTAATACCCGTAACTGGCTTGAGGGCAAAGCGGTAGATGCGTGCATCACGTGGAGGGATGCTGTAGCGAATACCCTTTGTCGCATCGATTTCTTCTCCTGTCCACAGTTCCTTTACTGATAGGAAATCATCTTGGGTCAGTCCCAAGTCTGCAAGCTTTACAGTTCCACTCTTGTTGGGAGTACTCAGGTTATTGTTGTAATTGAAGATTGCCAGATATACGTATTCCTCTGTGTTGAGCATGACTGTTGCCTCAGCTCCTTCGCTGTTGTTGTATTCGCCAAATCCATAAACGGGTCGGAAGCTCTTGCCGTCTAAAGCCAACATGGCATTAATGTCTGGGTTCTGTAGCAAAGTTTCTGCTCTGCTGCGTGAGAGTTGGGGATCTCCTCTCTTGCAAACGTTCTTCAGACTGAAGTTGTCAGCCAGTTGGACCATGCCGGATACGATGCCGCTGGTCAGACGGGCACGATTTTCTGCCAACGTGGTGCTTTTCTGGTCACCTTCTCCTACCAAAGGGATGCCATCAGGGTCGTTGAACTGGTAGAGCCGGTCTGTCCACCATCCTGCCGTGATGGCATTCATGCTGTATTCTGTCCATCCGATGGTGCCCCACGAGTCACATGCCTGACGACGTGCATTGGCATACTGGTGAGGGAACAAAGGTGCGATAGATAGCAGAAGAAAGACGGGTTCCTTCAGTTCGTTCACTTTCTTGGTAAGGTAAGCCATTCCTTGATTGTATGCTTCCACACCCGTGTGTATCTTTGAATCGTAGTACGAGTCGGCCTGCATCATGCCATTCGTCAGGAAATCCAGTTTGAAGGCACGGAATCCCTTGTTGTACTGTTGTTTGATCCAGGAAGATATGAAGGCTCGAAAACCAGGATGGGTGGGGTCGACGCAGAAGGCTCCGTCGTACGAGATAGGTTTCCCATTGGCTTTAAGCACCACGTCGCGCCCCCTGTAGGTGGTGCTCCCATTTTGGTAATAAACCTGGTTCATGTCGTTTTCGCTCCACCAAAGGCAGAAAGGGGTTCCGTAACAACTCATCATCTGCTGGTATTTTTCTGCCTGTGCAATTAGGTAACGTTCCTGGTTTTCATTCAGGTTGCTCCATGAATCCAGACTGATGAAGTTGTCTCCTTTTCCATTGTGGAAACCGGCTGGACGAAGTGTCTGGGCGAAGTACTTCATGATTTCCGCATCATCCGTCTGATTGTTCTTCGTCTCCAGCACATTCCAACTCATCCATCCTACCGGTCGGCCTTGATCCCAGTTGTCTCGCTTGGGCGCAATAGCGGTACAGGCATCGGCATATATCTCCATCCCTTCGCGCCAATCATGGAAGTAACCTATCAGAAAGCGGGAACTACAAATGCTTGTTCCATACAGACTCCCATGAGGCAGGATATCGTGAGTGCCACCACCAGTCACCCCACAGGTTACTTCCATGTTGTTCAGTTTCGAGTCATCGAGTCCCGTCATGGTGATTGCACTTTTCCAGTGATCGTGATCTATGGAACCTATGACGATGCCCCGTCGGATATCCCCTTGATACAAGGCTGTCACCTCATAACTGGTGATGGTGGTGTTCAGACGCATACGTCCATAACGAACAAAGCCATCGTTGTCATAGGGAACCTTCAGCATGCGATTGTTGGCACTTTTGGTCAACAGAGTATACGTATTGCTTATCTTTACAGGAGACAATTGGTTACTGCTGATTTCCTGCATGCTTTGCAATTCCAGAGACATGAGCAGATAGGTCACTTCTTCATGCGAGGTGAAATGGAGCAACATCTGTATGTCGTCACCGTTGTCGCATTGGCTGAACAGGAAGGTTTGCCTGCATCCCTTTCCCAATTCATCTTCCATATCGGCTTCCTGTACCTCAACCTGAGCAAAGTTCTTGATGGTCACTTCACGTGTTTCTCCCTTGGCTGTGGTATATTTGGCGTGAGGAATGTTTGCGTTCAGTACTATTCTCAATGCTCCATCCATCTGATATTGGAGCTTGAAGGATTTCGACGTAGTGATGTAGGTTACCTTCCAGTCCCCCAAATCAGCTACCTCATTGCTCATGAGAACAACGCTGTATGCCATCAAGAAAAGCGTCAGTAGAAGTTTATGTCGCATACATCATAACCAAATGCATTTTAGGTGAAAGATGATCTGTTGTCGTGGACTTGAAAAAAAGGAATTACTTCCAATCGCTCAGGTCCTGGGGATTCTCGATGATGGAAGGAATCTTCTCGAAAATGGCCTTCCAACGTGCAGCATCGAATTTGGGTCGGCGGTCGTAATAATATACTCCGTTCTTCTCTTGCTCAACATCCGTTATTTGCGTGTAGCAGAAACCTACGATGTGCTTGCAGGCCATGATGGCGTCAACCTCCTTCTCCAGGATACTGAAGAACTCGTCTGGAGTCTCGATTTGAGCACCATAGCCCCACGAGTTGGCACGCTCTTCCTTGGGAATCCAGCCCAAACCGCCAAACTCGTCCAGTATGTAGGGTTGCCCTTCGTACTTGGCCAACCATTTCTGATTCCTCATGTTGCGATAGGGCTCCTCGCCAGTCTTGAAGGTGTGGTTGCTGACAAGTTTTTCATACTCGCGGGTATAGTCGTGAACAGACCAGATATCCGTCTTTACATGGCTGTCGCCACTCGCATCGTTGATGGGACGAGTGGGATCGATAGCTTTGGTGATGTCGTAAATGTCTCTTGTGAAACGTACGTAGTTGCCTGCCTGAGCGCCCCAAGTCTCGTTGAATGGAGTCCAAGTGACGATGCTGGGATGATTGCGGTCGCGAACCAGAATCTCAGCCCATTCAGAGATGAAGTTGCGGGCTGCCAGATTATCGTTGACATCCAGACCCCAACTGGCTTCCTCGCCCCAAGTGAGGTAACCCAACTTGTCGGCCCAGTAATA
>CAMKMK010000221.1 GCA_946413885.1 uncultured Prevotellaceae bacterium | reverse complement strand
TGAAGCGTAGTGTGGACAACACGTTGGCACTACTTCGTCAGGAACGCCTCATCCGTAAGGGTGAATTATTGGAAAGTCTGCATTTTGCATCGTTAGAGAAAATCTTCATTGAAGAGCGTATTTATAAGGATAAACAATTCGAGAATGCCAAGTCGATGGATGCTGCCTGCGAATGGATTGACGAGCGGTTGACACCTTGGTATCCAAAGATGATCCGCGAGGTTACCAAGGACGATATCCTGCGTCTGATGGAAATCAAGATGGCACGTATCCTGAAGTTCAACAAGGACAAGGCTGACGAGATGATTGCCCGAATAAAGGAAGAGATAGCCCAGATTGACAAGGAACTCAATAACATGGTGGAGGTGACTTGTGACTGGTATCGCTTTATCAAAGATAAATACGGCAAGAATCATCCTCGTTTGACGGAAATCAAGAATTTCGACACCATCTCTGCCGTCAAGGTTGTGGAAGCCAACGAGAAACTTTACATCAATCGTGAGGAAGGATTCATAGGAACCAGTCTGAAGAAGGACGAGTACGTCTGCAATTGTTCTGATATTGACGATGTGATCATTTTCTATAGGGACGGAACTTATAAGGTTGTTCACATTGCTGACAAACTTTTCATAGGTGAGACGGAGCGGAGTAAGGCGGAAAAGAGAAAGGCGGAGATAATCCATGTGGCCGTCTTTAGAAAAACGGACAGCCGCACAATTTACAATGCTGTTTATCGTGATGGAAAGGGTGGAACCTGTTTTATCAAGCGATTCAACGTGACCAGCATCACTCGTGACCGCGAGTATGACCTGACACAAGGCAAGCCAGGTAGTCGTGTACTCTACTTTACGGCAAATCCTAACGGTGAGGCTGAGATTGTCAAAGTTACCCTGAAACCTAATCCCAAATTGAAGAAAATCTTCTTTGACAAGGATTTTCGCGAATTGGCTATCAAGGGCCGCCAGAGTATGGGTAACGTATTGACAAAACAAGAGGTAAGCCGCATCACCTTGAAGAGTCATGGAGGCAGTACTTTAGGTGGGCGGAAGGTCTGGTTTGACAACGATGTGAAACGTATTAACTATGATGAGTTGGGAACCTATTTGGGCGAATTCTACAACGATGACAAGATACTGGTCATTCTGAAAGGTGGAGATTTCTACTTGAGCAACTTCGATGCCAACAATCACTATGAGGACAATATCCTTCGTATTGAGAAGTACGACCCGCATAAGGTTTGGAGTGCAGTTCTCTATGATCAGGACCAGAATGGATACGTCTATGTGAAGAGATTCCGTTTGGAAGCCACTATCAGACATCAGAACTATTTGGGTGAGAATCCTGACAATCAGTTGATTCTCCTGACCGATACCATGTACCCACGTATTCGAGTCATCATGGGAGGAGCGGATAGCTTCCGTGAGCCCATTGAATTGAATGTGGATGAATACATTGGCATCAAGAGTTTCAAAGCTCGTGGCAAACGTGTTACAACCTTCAACGTGGCTAATGTGGAGGAACTGGAACCTGCTAATCCAGAGGAGTCAGGTGAAGAAGAAAGCTCCATTGATGAGGAACCCATGATGGATGACGATGAGAACCTGGATCCTGACGCTGGCAAAAGCCAACAAGACATAGCTGACGAGATGACGGGACAAATGCATCTGTTTGATGAATAAACAGTTGGATACAAAAAAGAAAAACTTCCGCATAGGACGAATAACCTTTTTCTTGTTTGTCCTGTGCGGCTTGTCTATTCCTTCCGTCCTTTGTGCTCAGCGAGATGCAGCCCATGCCTTGATGTTTGGAGTGGGCAGCAGTAACCAGTTGGACACTTACCTCTCCCCAATGGAGTATAGGGGAACTCAGCTCACTTTCATTCGTGAGACACTTCGCACGACTCATCGAGCCAATGGACAGTTATCCTTTCAAAGTCTTACTCAGGGAGCCTTTTCTTTGACTGAGAATCCTGCCCAAAATGCAAATGAGTATGGTGGACACATTGGCTACAATGCAGGTTGGCATTACAATTGGATGCCTCGCCAGAGACTACGTTTGATGGCAGGTGGATTGTTGGGGGCAGACGCAGGTTTCCTTTACAACGAGCGGAACGGTAACAATCCTGCCCAAGCCAGACTTAAGGCAGATGTGGCACTTTCCTTGGCAGGTATTTATAAGTTCAGGTTGTGGCGTCAGATGCTGGCTGTCCGATACCAGACCGATTTGCCTCTCCTGGGATGCATGTTCAGCCCTCAGTATGGACAGAGTTATTGGGAAATCTCGCAAGGAAATCGTGACCATAATGTCTGCTTTACCAGTCTTGCCAATGCACTCAGCCTAAGACAACTCTTTACTTTAGACATTCCTGTGCGGCGTTCCACCATTCGTGTAGGCTACTTCAGCGACATTCGCCAGAGTCATGTCAACGGGATTAAGATGCATAACATTTCCCGTTCTTTCCTGATTGGTTTTGTCCGTCATTTCTCTCTCATTCAGGATAAGGAAAGAAAGGAGGAACTTATCCTATGAAAAAGATGATACGCCTCTTTTGTGCGCTATTGATATGCCTATCCTTTCCTTCCTGTCAAAAGGGAATGGACGAGTATGACAGTTCGCCTGAGGCAAACATGCAGGCTCTTTGGGAAATCATCGATCAGCACTACTGTTTTTTGGACTATAAGGCCGAAGAGATTGGTCTCGATTGGAATGCTATACGTTCAATCTATCTCAAAAGATTGAGTCCTCAGATGTCGCGTGCCCAACTTTTCGAAGTACTTTGCCAGATGCTAAGCGAATTGCGTGATGGTCATGTTAATCTTTATTCGAGTGCAGATGTAGGACGCAACTGGAGTTGGAAAGAGGACTATCCTGACAACTTGAATACTGAAGTGCGCGACGAATATTTAGGAACTGATTACAAGATAGCAGCAGGATTGAAATACAAGATATTGGGTGACAACATCGGCTACATTCTCTATGAGAGTTTTCAGAATGGCTTTGGGGAAGGCAATCTCGATGAAGTGCTTTATTATATGCGTCTTTGCAACGGACTTGTCATCGATGTACGAAGCAACAGTGGAGGCTTCCTTACCTATGCAGAGCGATTTTCCAGCCGATTCACCAACGAGAAGATTCTGGTAGGATACAATTCCCACAAGACAGGACCAGGTCATAATGACTTCTCTAAGCCTGAGCCAGAATATCTTAAGCCCAGTGAGGGAGTTCGCTGGCAGAAGAAAGTTGTCGTCCTGACCAACCGTGCATGTTTCAGTTCCACCAATACATTTGTGAGAAACATGAAGGAGTGTCCTCTGGTCACTATTTTGGGAGACAAAACAGGTGGCGGTGGAGGTATGCCTTTCTCCAGCGAGATTCCTATCGGCTGGTCTGTTCGTTTCAGCGCCTGTCCATCCTACGATGCCCGCATGCAGCAGATCGAATTTGGGATCGACCCTGATGTGATCTGTTCGCTTGACCACAAGGATGTGGAGAATGGACACGA
>CAMKMK010000220.1 GCA_946413885.1 uncultured Prevotellaceae bacterium | reverse complement strand
TATTTATTAAGCGAGTAATTATCCACGTCGATGAAAGTCTCTGCTCCCAGCAGGTCTGCCATCGTCTTGTAATGATGACCACGTGTGGAGTTGAAGTTCACGCCAAGAACGTAGGATCCATAGGTATTGAAACGTCCATCCAAGATACTGGAGAGATTGAATGTCTTCTGGTCATTATGGCGTTTCTCCTGATAATAGAGAGCGGACTTACCCGTCGAATTATTCGCCTCGTTCTGGGCATACAACAAATCCCAATTGACCTGACGGTTTGCCTTGGGACCTGTCCAATAATCATACAACGTCTGATACTGCTCCATCACGCCATAATTCTCACTCAGCCATGAAGCATTGTTGTAGGTGTCGTTGTACACGTTGAACACGCTGGATGGCATATTCTTGTAATAAACGGGACTTGGATTGTAGGCATTGTTGTAACTCAAAGCCGTAGAACCATAGTTGACAAACGTCATGGCGGCAGCAGTAGTCAGCTTGGTATTGTAGTCAATCTTGAAATCCCAGGTTGCCATCGCGGACGGAGAGAATTCCGATACGACACGACTGTTGCGCTTCTTACCATCCTGATATCCCCAGTAAGGATTATAATAATGAGAATTAGCCAACCAATACGCCTCTTCTGTTGCAGCACCCTGCTGACCACGTTCTGTAGGCGCGCCCCACGTTGTCAAGCTAAGACTATGACGAGGATTGATTATTTTTTCCGCGCCAATCATGTAACTGAAAGAGTTGTAGAAAGTTCCCTCAATAACACCCTCGTTAGACCATCGGTAAGCCAACGATCCCATAAAGGCCCAGCCGTTCTGAAGAAGACCTGTCGCATAGGTATAGGTCCCTCGCAAAACATAGTTGCGGTTGGTTCCTGCTATGCCGACCTTAGAACCTGCAGCATAGTGACTGGGACGGATGTCGATGTTGGTAGCACCTCCCAAGGGAGAAAAGGAGAAGGTACTTTGCTCAAGGAATCCCACTCCTTCTTTGTTTCGAGTGGCATCGTTGAGACCACCTGTGATACCCGTAAAACTGAAACGTCCAGTCTCTACGTTGTTGAATTTCACACCGTTAATGTAGTTTCCCACGTACTGGTTGTCAAGAGCCCTATACTTGAACCTCATAGGACTCCAAAGGAAGCCTATCTCATTCATGAAAGGATCTCTCGCACTTGATACCAGGGTAACGGTACTTGCAGCTTCTGCGTCCTCGTCAATCTGGCCCTCCGTCAACGAGAAATCGAATTCATCGTCAGTAGTAAGAGAGTCCGTCTTGACCTCTTGTTGCGCCAATGTACTGGTACTCAGACACAAAGCTACAGCAAATAGTTTAGCACCTTTACTCATGTGATTCGTTTTACAATTTTTTTATGTACACATTTTTACTTTTCGTTACAAATTTAATCAAAAATAATCAAGGGGTATTTACATTTTATGGAAAAAAATATAAAATCATCGAATTTAATCAGAAAAGTTCTCTATTGTCGTTTTTTTTTTAGAAATTTGCACATAATTATAAATCAGAAAGAACTGAAATAATGAAAAAGACCATCCTCTCGATAGCAGCAATTATAGTCATGCTGAGTCTGAGTTCTTACAAGCCTGTGAAACTCGAGACGGGTAGTGAACAAGGCAAACGAACCATCTATTGCGGCATAGCATTTTACAATCAGGAAAATTTGTTCGACACCATCCATGACGAAGGAAAGAACGACTACGATTTCTTGCCTACGGGTTCTTTCCAATGGAACGACATGAAATACACTCACAAGCTGCACAACATGGCAAAAGTCCTCTCAGAACTCTGTACGGAACGTGTAAAGGGCGGAGCAGCCTTCATTGGAATGAGTGAGGTGGAGAATCAGAATGTCCTCAATGATCTGCTTGCACAACCTGAATTGGCAAATCTTGGCATGGAAGGAATCCTAGTGGAAGGCAATGACAGACGCGGTATCGACCTTGCCTGTATCTACAATCCCAAAATGTTCAAGGTGAAAAACTATGAACTGTTTCTTCCTCATGGCTATGAGGAATTCAGTGGCGGCTTTACCACTCGTGGTATTCTCCATGTCGAGGGAAATCTTCTTGGGGAACACTTCCATTTTATGGTCAACCATTGGCCATCGCGAGCCGCCGACAGTCCCAGTCGTGAGTTTATGGGACGCCTGTGCCGTGGAATCGTTGATTCCCTCCAGACTCTAGATCCAGAGGCACGCATTGTCATCATGGGTGACCTGAATGATGATCCAGATAATACCAGCGTAACTGTTGCACTTGGAACAAAGAACAGCACAAAGAAACTTGGACAGCAAGAACTCTTTAATCCTTGGTATGAGACTTTGAGAAAGAAAGGTCAAGGCACCTTGCTGTATGACAATATGTGGAACCTTTTCGACCAAATCATCTTTACTGGTAATCTGGTGGGCAAAGACCGCTCGACCTTCAAATTCTTCAAAAACGAAATCTACATGCCAGATTATCTGATAACCAAACAAGGCAAGTATAAGGGTTCTCCCAAACGTACCACATCAGGCGGACAATGGCAGGATGGATACAGCGACCACTTCCCAACCCAGATTTATTTGGTTAAGGAATTATAACAAACAGGTATTTTTTATCCACATATTGCAACTATTTTGTATCTTTGCACCCGCTAAATAGAAGACAACTTTATTTTTAATAAATACAATTATGACAAGTTACAAAGAATTGGGTTTGGTTAACACCCGTGAAATGTTCAAAAAGGCAGTGGATGGCGGTTATGCTATCCCAGCATTCAACTTCAACACTCTCGAGCAGATGCAGGCTATCATTCAGGCTGCTGTAGAGACTAAATCACCCGTTATCATGCAAGTATCCAAGGGTGCTCGCAACTACGCTAACGGCACCATCCTTCGCTATATGGCTCAGGGTGCTGTAGAGTATGCCAAGGAGTTGGGATGTCCCAATCCTCAGATTGTTCTGCATCTCGATCATGGAGACACCTTTGAACTCTGCAAGGATTGCATCGATAATGGTTTCTCCAGTGTGATGATCGATGGTTCTTCTCTGCCTTACGAAGAGAATATCGCTTTAACGAAGAAGGTGGTTGAGTATGCTCATAAGTACGATGTTACCGTTGAAGCTGAGCTGGGTGTATTGGCAGGCGTTGAGGACGAAGTTGCCAGCGAGGTTTCCCACTACACCAAACCTGAAGAGGTTATCGATTTCTCAACACGCAGCGGTTGCGACAGCTTGGCTATCTCTATTGGTACCAGTCATGGTGCTTACAAGTTCACTCCTGAGCAATGCACACGTGACCCCAAGACTGGCAAGTTGGTTCCTCCTCCATTGGCATTCGATATCCTGCACGAGATCGAGAAGAAGCTTCCTGGCTTCCCCATCGTTCTGCACGGAAGTTCTTCTGTTCCCCAGGATGAGGTTGATACCATCAACAAGTATGGTGGCAAACTGCCTGATGCAGTAGGTATCCCTGAGGAGCAACTGCGCGAGGCTTCCAAGAGCGCTGTTTGCAAGATCAACATCGA
>CAMKMK010000219.1 GCA_946413885.1 uncultured Prevotellaceae bacterium | reverse complement strand
CGCTGGATGTCATCGAATGCCATAACCATACCGATTACAGTTCCCAAGAATCCCAAAGAAGGAGCCATGGCGATGAACAAGGTGATCCAAGAGCAGTTCTCCTCGAGGTAAGTACCCTGAACCTCAGCTTCCATATTGATGGTACGCTCGATAGTACCGATATCGTTACGGTCGTTAGAAGCCAAGCACTCCATAGCCTTGCCACTAACCTGTGCAACAGGGCCTCGAGTATTCTTGCACTTATCAATTGCCTCAGAGATCTTGCCTGCAGCAACCAGCTGAGCCAGTTCCTCAGTGAACTTACGTGTGTTGATCTGAGCCAGACTCAAATAAACGATACGCTCGATACAGAATGCCAAACCGAGAACCAATGCGATGGCAACCAGAGACATGAAGCCTGCACCACCTTCGATGTACTTTGTCTTCAAGGACTTGAAGATACCCTCATTTTCCTCTTCTACCACAGGAGCGATTTCCTCAGGAGCGGGTTCAGCTGCAGCGGTGTCTACAGCAGTAGTGTCTTCTGAAACAGCAGTAGTTTCGGGAGCAGCAGCTTCCTCATCTTGAGCCATAAGTGGAGATGTTGCTCCAAAAGAGCAAGCAGCAACCATTGCTACAATAGCAAAAAACTTTTTCATTTTGTTTTGTGTTTAATGTTAATTAAATTAGTATTTATTTGTTTAATATCTTTCATTTTATGCGGAGAGAGCGAGATTCGAACTCGCGAACCAGTTTTGCCGGTCACACGCTTTCCAGGCGTGCCTCTTCAGCCACTCGAGCATCTCTCCATGCTAAGAATTGGCATCAGCAAACGTCATAATACACGTTTTCGGATACAAAAATATCTTTTTTTTTGTATATTTCCAATCTAAATGCAAAAAAGTTTCTCACAAGAGGTGTTTTTTTGTTATTTCGCACCTATACAAACCTATTCAAACGACTAAAAATCGACATTACGTTGGCATTTGTGCATTCTGACACTTCTTCTTCAGGAACCTTATATATAATAGATAGCTTTTTCAGCACTTCAATGGCATAAGAGCTTTCATTCCGCTGGCCTCGATATGGCACTGGAGCCAAATAAGGAGAGTCTGTCTCGATGACAATCCTGGAGAGTGGCACATTCAGAAGTACTTCAGGCAAAAGAGACTTCTTGTAGGTAAGCACTCCACCTATTCCAAGTGCAAAGCCTGGGAATGAGAGTAATTCCTGTGCCTCTTCCAGCGTGCCGCCAAAACAATGAAAGATACCTCGAAGCCCCTCACTACGATGACGTTCCATGATGTCGACCAGTTCCCTGTGTGCTGAACGGGAATGAATCACGAGGGGCAAATCATAGCGAACAGCCCACTCGATCTGTCGTTCAAAAGCTTCTTGCTGCTCATCGTAGAGACTTCGATCCCAATAATAATCCAATCCCACCTCGCCCACAGCGATGTAAGGATGAACGCCTTGAAGCCGATGTTCCATCTCATCCAAGACAGAGCGAAAATCCTCTGTCAGATCCGTGGGATGGAGTCCCATCATGGGATAGAGATAGCCTGGGTATCGCTCACACAGGTCCAGCATGGGTTGAATGCTCTCTGCATTGATGTTGGGCAAAAGGATTTTCTCGATGCCTGCCTCCTGAGCGCGAACGATTACCTGATCTATGTCCTCTGCGAATTCAGGTCCGTAGATATGACTGTGAGTATCTATCACCTGTCTGTCAAGATTAGGATTGTCTGTTCATCAGTTGGAGAGCATAGTTCCAGAGTTGGGATTTCTTTTCTTGAGGCAGACTTACCTTCTGCAAGCTTTGTTCTGCCAATTGGAAATATTCATTGATCTTCTGGTCACACAACTCACGGATACCTATTTCGTTGTAGAGACGAGTCACGGCATCTATCTTCTCCTGTGGATCATATTCTGTACGTGAAATCCAAGATTCCAGCTCCTTGCGCTGCTCCTTGTTGGCTCGCTCAAAAGCATTGATGAGCATGTACGTTTTCTTGTTGCAAAGAATATCGCCACCAATTCTCTTGCCAAACACACTAAAGTCGCCATACACATCCAGATAATCGTCTTGCAATTGGAAAGCCAATCCGATTTTCTCCCCAAAAGCATAGAGTGTGTCTGCTTCCTCGTTCGTGGCACCTCCCAAAAGAGCACCAATCTTGACAGCACAAGCCAGCAACACACTGGTTTTCAGACGGATCATCTCCAGATATTCCTCTTCTTTCACGTCGCTTCTGTTCTCAAACTCCATGTCATATTGCTGTCCTTCAGAAATCTCCAAAGCCGTCTGGCTGAACACTTCCATGACGGCTGGCAGATGGGTTGAATCACATTGTTGCATGCGGATGAAGGAATCCACCATCATGGTGTCACCACTTAAAATCGCTGTATTATCATCCCACACCTTATGTACGCAAGGTTTTCCTCTTCGCACATCAGCACGATCCATCACATCATCGTGGAGAAGAGTGAAATTGTGGTAGATTTCCAGACCCAAAGCTTGCATCATGATGCTCTCCACGTCCTCCTTATACATATTATAAGATAGGAGCATCAGTACTGGACGCAAGCGTTTTCCGCCCAACGAAAGTTCATACTTGATGGGCTCATAGAGACCTTGAGGTTGCCTGTCATACACCAGATTGTCCAGTGCCTGGTTAACCATTTCCAGAAGTTGGTTGCTCGTATACATTATTTTGGCATTTCTTTGGATTACTTTTTGTTATCAAACGCAAAGGCTGCCCACCAGACGGAGAGCAGCCTTGACTATTAACATTGATTTAATCTCTTTTCAAAAATCAGAATTAGTTCAAACGGAACATAACAGGAAGGTTGAAACGAGAACGCACGTTCTTGTTACCCTGACGAGCAGGCTTCCACTTAGGCATTTCCTTTACCACACGCTCTGCTTCCTTGGTCAGGTTGGGGTCTGGACTACGTACCGTCTTCACGTCAACAATGGTTCCGTCCTTGTTAACCACAAACTGCACGATAACACGTCCCTGAACACCCTGCTCCTGGCAAATGGAAGGATACTTGATGTGCTCGCTCAACCACTTGAAACAAGCCTCATCACCACCAGGGAACTGAGCGTTTTCCTCAACAACGTCAAAGATACGGTCATCATCATCAGCCTCTACGATAGGACCTACAGGACCTGTTGCAACGGCAGCGGTGGGAGCACCTGTACCAACGACAGCTGTGATGGCCTGGTTCATTTCCTCGCTGGTCTCAACTTCCTCCTCAGGGAGTTCTGTCTCGTTGTCCACGATGTTGATGATCTCAGCCACTTTGGGAGCAGCTGCTGGAGGAGGAGCTACAATTTCTTGCTGCTGAGTGATGGGGATCATGTCCTCTTCCATTCTGAACTCATAAATCTTTTCTTCTTCAACGGCCTTCACGTCGCGCTGAGTGTACTCAAATGCCACGAACATGGCAGCCAAAGCCAAAACATAACCAATCAGGATGTTGGTCGACTTTTGACCACGAAGCTCATCGTTTACATTTACTGTTTTGTTTGTTTCCATATGATATTATTTTTCTTTTTC
>CAMKMK010000218.1 GCA_946413885.1 uncultured Prevotellaceae bacterium | reverse complement strand
TGAAATATTGAAATACTACTTGATTGCAGGACAAACAGAAAAAGAGATGCACAAAATATTGCAACTCTGAGCCTGAAGCACTACCCTATGCTGCCTTCAAGGCTAACGCCCAAGAGTTTCTGCGCTTCTACAGCAAACTCCATAGGCAACTTGTTGAGGACATCCTTCGCATAGCCGTTCACGATGAGTCCGACTGCATCTTCCGTGTTGATACCACGTTGATTGCAATAGAAGAGTTGGTCCTCAGAAATCTTGCTGGTGGTCGCCTCATGTTCTACGACGGCAGTATCGTTGTGAACATCCATATAGGGAAAGGTATGCGCTCCACAAGAGCTACCCAACAAGAGGGAATCACAACTGCTGTAATTGCGGGCTCCATCGGCTGTGCTTGCCACTTTCACCAATCCGCGATAACTGTTCTGGCTCTTGCCTGCGCTGATGCCCTTGCTGATGATGGTACTCTTCGTATTCTTGCCGATGTGAATCATTTTGGTGCCTGTGTCGGCCTGCTGATAATTGTTTGTCACAGCTACGCTGTAGAACTCTGCCTGACTTCCGTCGCCGGAGAGAATGCAACTGGGATATTTCCAGGTGATGGCGCTTCCTGTCTCCACCTGAGTCCAGCTCAATCGGCTGTTAGATCCTCGAAGATGTCCCCTTTTGGTTACCAAATTCAGCACTCCTCCCTTCCCCTCAGCATCGCCAGGATACCAGTTCTGGACTGTGCTGTACTTTACCTCAGCATTCTCCTTCACGATGATTTCCACGATGGCGGCATGCAGTTGATTCTCGTCACGCATGGGAGCGGTGCAGCCTTCCAGATAACTGACGTAAGCATCGTCGTCGCATACGATCAAGGTACGCTCGAACTGACCTGTACCACGTGCATTGATACGGAAATAGGTACTGAGTTCCATAGGGCAACGAACGCCTTTTGGGATATAAACAAAGGAACCATCAGAGAAAACAGCGCTGTTGAGGGCTGCAAAGAAATTGTCTTTGTAAGGAACCACGCTGCCCAGATACTCGCGTACCAAATCGGGGTGCTCTCTGACGGCTTCTGAGATGGAGCAGAAGATGATGCCTGCCTCCTGAAGTTTCTCGCGGAAGGTTGTCTTCACGCTAACAGAATCCATCACAGCATCTACGGCAGTCCCACTCAGCGCCATCCGTTCTTCCAAGGGAATTCCCAGCTTGTCGAAGGTCTTCATCAACTCAGGATCGATCTCCTTGTTACCCTTCTCCTTCTTGACGGTTGGGTCTGCATAATACGAGATGTCCTGATAGTCAATCTCAGGCATCTTCAGATGGCCCCAGGTGGGCTGTTCCAACGTCTGCCAATAACGGAAAGACTTCAGACGAAAGTCGAGCAGCCAGTCTGGTTCGCCTTTCTTAAGGGAGATGATACGGATTACTTCTTCAGAAAGTCCTTTCTCGATGATATCTGTCTGTACGTCCGTGGTGAATCCGTACTCGTATTTTTTATCGGCGACCTCGCGTACAAAGCTGTTCTTTTCCTCCATCTACCCCTATTCTTCAGATCCAATCAAGAGGGAATAAACTGTCTCAGCAACTGCTTTCAAGGGTCTGCATAGAACTGACTCCTCCATCGTGGCAGGACTGAGAATCTGCGTCAGGCTGAATACCCAGATGAAGGCTCCCAGAATGAGTTCGTACTTGAGGAGACCCATCAAGGAACCCAGGAAACTGTTCAGTTTACCCAGCACAAAGAGTTTGTCGAGTACAGTACTTATCATCTCTCCAAAGAGGGCCAAGCAGCAGGGAACTGCAATCCAAATGAGGATGAAAGCAATGATATTGGCTATCGTGGTATGATCATTCAGATACGGCGACAGGACTCCCCCCAACATCGCATAGCAAGCCTTTGCCACAAGCAAACCTACGAAAAATGCCACAAGGGAAATAATCTGCTTGACCAGTCCCTTGCGCCATCCTTTGATTGTACCAAATGCCAGCAATGCCAACAGTATCCAATCTAATACCAACATAGATTCCACTTAGAGTTTGGCCTTTATCTCGATCTCCTGATAAGCCTCGAGAATATCGCCCTCACGCAGCTCATTGTAGTTCACCAGCGAGATACCACATTCAAAGTTGGTGGTAACTTCCTTCACATCATCCTTGAACCTCTTCAGCGCATTGATGGAACCTGTGAAGACAACGATACCATCGCGAATGACTCGAACCTTGTTGGATCGCTGTACCTTGCCTTCAACGACATAGGCTCCAGCCACAGTACCCACCTTACTGATATGATATACCTGACGAACCTCCAACTGAGCGGTAACTTCTTCCTTGATCTCAGGAGAAAGCATACCCTCCATAGCGTCTGTTACTTCCTCGATAGCATCATAGATAACACTGTAGAGACGGATATCCACGCCCAATTGCTCAGCCAGTTTGCGGGCAGCAGCAGAAGGACGAACCTGGAAACCTACGATGAAGCAGTTCTCGGCAGCTGCAGCCATATTGACGTCGCTCTCGCTGATCTGACCAACAGCCTTGTATATCACATTTACCTGAATCTTCTCAGTAGAAAGCTTGATGAGCGAGTCACTCAAAGCCTCGATAGATCCATCCACATCACCCTTAACGAGGAGGTTCAGTTCCTTAAAGTCACCCAAAGCAATACGACGACCCAACTCGTTGAGATCGAAACGCTTCATGGTGCGAAGGCCTTGCTCACGCGCCAGTTGCTCACGCTTGCTGGCAATCTCACGTGCCTCTTGGTCACTTTCCATCACATGGAAGGTGTCGCCAGCCTGGGGAGCACCATTCAAACCAAGCACCGTAGCAGCCTCAGCAGGACCAATCTGCTGTATGCGCTGTCCACGCTCGTTGAGCATCGCTTTCACACGCCCATAGTTGGTACCTGCCAGCATGATATCACCCACATGAAGGGTTCCGTTGCTCACAAGCACAGTAGCCACATAGCCACGCCCCTTGTCCAAACTGGACTCGATGATAGAACCTGTACCCTTGCGGTTAGGATTAGCTTTCAGGTCAAGCATCTCTGCTTCCAAAAGGACTTTTTCCAACAATTCATTCACACCAATACCCTTCTTGGCACTGATGTCCTGACTTTGGTACTTACCGCCCCACTCTTCTACCAGCAAATTCATGTTAGCCAAACCCTCCTTGATCTTGTCAGGATTGGCTCCTGGCTTGTCTATCTTGTTGATAGCAAACACGATGGGAACATTTGCTGCCTGGGCATGAGCGATGGCTTCTTTCGTCTGGGGCATGATGTCATCATCAGCAGCAATAATGATGATAGCGATATCCGTCACCTGAGCACCGCGAGCACGCATAGCGGTAAAAGCTTCGTGACCAGGTGTATCGAGGAACGTTACGTGCCGACCATCCTCTAACTTAACATTATAGGCACCAATGTGCTGAGTGATACCACCAGCCTCACCAGCAATCACGTTGGTCTGACGGATGTAATCGAGCAAGGATGTCTTACCGTGATCTACGTGACCCATAACAGTCACAATAGGGGCGCGCGCAACCAAGTCTTCCTCGTCATCCTCTACCTCATGGACAGCCTCGCTGACCTCAGC
>CAMKMK010000217.1 GCA_946413885.1 uncultured Prevotellaceae bacterium | reverse complement strand
GTGAATGGTTGGGATGACCCACGTATGCCAACCATCTGTGGCATTCGTCGTCGTGGTTACAGTCCTCAGGCTATCCTGAACTTCATAGACAAGATTGGCTACACCACTTTCGATGCGCTGAACGACATAAAGCTGATGGAAGCTGCATGCCGCGAAGACCTCAACACTCGTGCTATCCGCGTGAATGCTGTGGTGGATCCTGTTAAGCTAATTCTGGACAACTATCCAGAGGGGAAGGTTGAGGAGATGCAGGCAATCAACAATCCTGAGGACGAGAATGGTGGAACCCATGTGATCAGATTCTCGCGCGAACTTTATATCGAACGTGGTGATTTCATGGAGGAACCTGACAAGAAGTTCATGCGTTTGGGCCCTGGCAAGGAAGTCAGACTGAAGAACGGATATATCATCAAGTGCGACGAAGACCCAGCGGTGTGTATCGAAAAAAATGCTGAGGGTAACATCGTTTGCATACATGCAGAGTGTGATATGGAAAGCAAGAGTGGAATGCCTGGCTCTGACCGTAAGATTAAGGGCAAGACATTGCATTGGGTGAGTGTTGGGCATAGCATTCCTTGTGAAGTACGTGATTATGCAAACCTTTGGACGTGCGAGAATCCTCGTGATGCCATCAAGCTATATGAGAAGGAGAATGGAGTTCGTGGCATCGATGCAATGCGTCCCTTCCTCAATCCTGACTCGTTGCGCATCAACAAGAAAGCTTACGTGGAGGAGTTTGCCGCTACCCTACCCGCTCTGAGTTATCTGCAGTTCCAACGTATTGGATATTATAATGTGGATCCTGACAGTACTCCTGACCATCCTGTATTCAACAGAACCGTTGGTTTGAAAGAGGCTTGGGTAAAGAAGTGATCTCATCTCTGGGATACTAATTCATTTTTTCACAACAGAGGTTTTAATGCGAGAGGAAAATCTCAGTTATTTCGAGGAACCAGACTTTAAGCGTGCTTTGAAGAAGTACGAAGAAGCGATGGCTAACAATTCATCTGTTTATTTAGATGCAGATGAACTGACAGATATAGCAGAGTATTACATGACAAAGGGGCAAGAGAACCAAGCTAATGATGCTATCCAACTGGCCCTGAGTCTGCATCCGCAGAGTGTGGACCCTCAGATTTTCCTGTCACGTCAAGAGATGTTCAATGGCAATATGGAACGTGCACACGAGATATGTGACTCCATCTTGGATCAGAACGATCGTGAGGTGCATTTCCTGAAGGCAGAACTGATGATACGTGATCAGAAAGAAAATGACGCTTCCCTCTATCTCAAAGGTGTCTTTGAAAAGATTGATGAGGACAAAGCTCTCTTCCTCTATGACGCGACTGGTATCTTTATGGATTATGACCTATGGAAGATTGCTGAGGCATGGTGCAACAAGTTGAATCATGATTTTCCTCATTATAAGTCAGGCCTTCGACTCTATCCAGAGATTCTCGTTGGATTGGGAAATTACGATAAAGCCATTTCCATGCTGAATGAATTTCTTGACGAGAATCCCTTTGACATCAACTTGTGGAATCTGTTGGCCGAAGCGAATGCCTCCCTTGAGAACTATCGAGAGGCAATAGACAACTGCGAATATGTTCTGGCCATAAATGAAAGCAACCAACGTGCCTTGATACTAAAGGCAAATTGCCTCTTTCATCTTAATCAGTATGAAGATGCCCACACACTCTATCAAAAGTATATAGAGAACAATCCTGAAGATCCCACCATTCATTATCTGAATTCTGTTTGTCTCTCCAATATGGAAAGATATGAGGAGGCAGCGTCTGAACTTCGTGTAGCCAATGAAGTGGGAGAAGAGATGGCACCTGAGCAAATCCATATCTATCTGGAACAAGCTTACGTGGAAGGTAAGTTACATCACTTGGAGTTAGCCTTGGAGGCGTTAGACAAGGCAAAAGACATGATGACAGATGAAGTCTCCTTTGAATATGACTTGATATTGGGCAAACTCTATTTAGAGAATGGAAAACACGAAGAGGCCGTTGAACGTTTCAAGGCTGCAGTAGATTACAGCACTCATAAAGCCAGTACCCTGTTGGCTATCGCCATCGCGTATTGTAGCTCGCAAATGTATGAGGATGCTCTAGATATTCTATTCGGCATGAAGAAATTATTTGGCGAGCACGAATACCCTCAGATCTATCCTTACCTTGCCTTATGTTTCTATAAGATGAGGGATATGACAAATTATTTGAAGTATCTGAAAGAATCTGTCCGTCTGAATCCTGAATTATCAGAATATCTCTTTGCAAAAGACTACCCTGGCGTCACCCCTGATGAATACTATATGTATGCTTTCCGTCAGATCTGGGGAAGATTTCCTAAAGACAACGTGTAAAGTTTACGACCTGCTTACCTGCAATCCTGTCTTACTTAGCGTCATTTCAACAAATCGTGCACATGAATTCGGACGATTCTCTGTTAGAATTTGTCGGATTCGTGCTGCTGCCTTAGGATCCTTTGCGATCATATAGAGATATCCGCCACCACCAGCTCCTGGGAGTTTATATCCTAAGCAAAGGTCGTCGATCTGACGTGTGATTGCTTCAACTTCAGGAGGATTGGTCCCATTGTCAAGTAACTGATTCTGGGTCCATGTCTTACGAACGAGAGCTCCCATCTGTTGGAAATCATTGTGGAGAATGGCCTCATAAAGATCTAAGGCATGCTGTTTCATCTCAGCAAGGAGTTCTAAGCGATGGGTGTCGAAAAGGAACATACCTCGCACGATATCAGCCAGAATCTGCTTGGCAGTTCGTGTGATACCTGTGTAATAAAGAAGATGACAAGATTGATATTCAGGATCGTTGTATAGTTTATCAGGCAACCAACGCACTTCAGGTGTTTGATCAAATCCCATATTTGTCTGCAGAAGTTTTACTCCATGCAATACTCCTCCATATTGATCTTGCCATCCACCACCCGTAGTAAGCAATTGTTCAAGAATCAGTGTTCGATTGCAAATCTCAGCCTGATCCCAGTTCAGACCACAGAAATCACTAACAGAACCTAACACAGTAGCAGAGAGTATACTGCTGGTTCCCAGACCACTACCAGCAGGAATAGCACTTAGCAACGTGACTTCAATACCACATCCGAATGCACGTAAATGGTCGATGAGTGTGGCATGAGGTTTTGAACCAAATTGAGGGCTGAAACCAGCTAAGCACAAGGCTGCCTTAGGAATGGAAAAAGGAGAACCTACTCGACAGAAGTCGTGGAGTTCTTCGTAAGTAGTCAGTTTTTCCACAGCTCCCAAATCAATGGAGCGAAGAATGATACATAGCTCTTTGCAAGGTTTCACATAGGTTTGAATGGGAGGCTGTCCATTTAGCTCAATCGCCAAATTCACCACATTCCCACCATTGGTAAGACAATATGGAGGTGTATCGGTCCAACCACCTGCAATATCGATGCGCACAGGACTTCTACCCCATACTATCTGATCAGCATAAACGTCCAACTTGGGTTCTTGCTTATTCTGAAGTGCTGAGGCAGTTAGTCCCTCTCTAAGCAAGCCAAAGGCTTGGTGTTCTTGTTGATCACCATTCTTGCCACGAAGACGACGAAGTTGGCTATGGAACATTTGATCGCTGAT
>CAMKMK010000216.1 GCA_946413885.1 uncultured Prevotellaceae bacterium | reverse complement strand
AAAGGCTTCTTTCCCAATCTTTGTCACGGCATACGCTTCACCCATAGAATGGATGGTGTCAGGAATAACCAAGTTTCCTTTATAAAGTTTTCCACAACCCGGAGAGATGACTTTAGCCTCTTTACTCTCCTTGTCAAATTCACAATAGAAACCTTCCGTTGAACCATCATCCAGGGGTTTCTCGTTCTTAGCCTTCTCCATGTTATTCACTTGTCCGATAAACAAAGGAACGTTGTGGACTTTATCGTACAACACGAACTGGAAAGGACGGTCAATATAAAAAGAACGTGGACCTCCACCATAACTACCACCCAGTATGACTGTTATCCCTGCCGCCTCCGTGCCGTTCTCATCCACACTAAAGGAAAGGTATTGCTTGGAAGACTTTACAAAACAAGGCTTGACAGGAGTCATCTTTGAGAGATCAGCCTCGCTTGCATCGTACATATCCTTCATTCCCATATCCACAAAGACAGAATCCAAATCACTTTTCAGGTCAACCTTGAATCGCGGCATATACAAACGAACTTTCTGCTCTTCCAAATTAGCTATTGTCTGGTCAAACAGTTCCTTGGTCATCTTCAACTCATCACCAGAATTGTTTGGCAGGAAGATGAGCATGCCAAAATTGGTATTCCTCCCATAATTCTTTACATCCCCATACGCCAGTTCCACTGCCGAATAGTTTTCCGTCACCATTGCACGTGCATATATTTCACTGGCATACATCATATCCACCTGTGTGGTGCTTCCGTCTGAATTATGGAAATCTCGCTTGTGAGTGTAATCTGGTTCAAAGTACTGAGGCCACCTGCCCTTGAAATAGAGGGAGTTAGCCAGCATGAAGAGGATATATTCATTTGGTTGCTCGAGTATCTTCTCTATCAGCCCATGGGATTTCTCCTTAGCCCATGCATTGATATGATCCACAGACTCCTGAGAGGCAAAGTTCACATTCTCAGGCTCTGCATCGTAGTAGTTCTTTATGTCCTGGAAAAAGGTCTGCTCGAAAGGACAACCCATCTGTGTCCACAGGCCGTTTATTGTCTCCAGCCGCACATCCTTTTCTTCCTGCAGGGCAAGCATAGACTCGACCAGCTGCATGTTGTAGCTGTTCACCTCATCGTCCGTATAGTCAGCAACCCCCAAAGCCGAGCGTATCTGTTGCAGGGTCTCGCCATTTGCGCCATTCATCAGCATGGAGAGGGCTATCTGGGCGCTGAGGGGCGACATCACCAGGTTAGGTTCTTCGCTCCGCTTGAGCATCGCATCGTAGAGACGGAAGGCGAAATCCTTCATCTCCTCGCTGGGGCCTTTGACTTCATATCTCACCGTGCGCAGCATCTTGCCCTTTCCTCCACCAGGACGGAACACGATATGACTGACATTTGTGGTATTGGGTTTCGGACGGCTGGGTGCCTGGTGGGCAGACGACTTCTCTCCGGCATGGTAGAACAGCTCCATCGGATTGCCCAACCAGCCCACCTTATAGAGGATGTTATCCCAAGCCGGCAGGGAAGTGCCCTCGCTGAGCACATCCTCGTACCAGACTATCTTGGCAGCCCCGCGCTCCATAGAAGTCTCGATGACGGCAGGAATGCCGTCCTGCAGGACACCATAGCGGAACACGTCACCATACTCGAAACTCTTGCTGAAGTCGTAGAGCAGGCACTCTTCCAGAACCTGTTCGTCCACGATGCCCCTGGCATAGACCAGCTTGTCGTCCTGCTCAGCGCGGATATAGCCAACCAGTCCACTGGCATTGCTGACCAGGTTCATATAGGTGGTGTTGTTGATTACTGTGGTGCCACTGAGCGTGAAGGTCTCAACCGTACCGTTATCATAATGAGTTTCCCACGATGTACCCTCGCGCCAAACTTCCTGGGCGCGAAACTGAAGGGTGAGAGTCAGCAGACTCAATAAGGTTAATAGTTTCCTCATAAGCAATATCTTGACAAGTAGTTTTCCAACGTTTCTTTAGAGACGCATTCATCGAGTTTCTTCTTCATCCTTTGCTTTCTGACGGCAACAGAAGAAGGGGAGATGCCGTAGATGTTCGCGATGACAGGGTTGGGCACTTTCATTGCCACCAGGCAGCAGAACCTGACATCCTCGTCGTTGATCGTGTCATGATTCTTGCGCAGCGTGCGTGTGAAATGAGGCAGCACCATGTCCGTGTTTTCCTCTATCAGTTTCCACGACTTCTCGTTGAGGTCGATATGGCCTGACTGGGATCGCTCAGCATTGAGAATGGGCAGCAGGATGGCATACAGGTGTTCGTAATATTTGCGTTGCAGGTCCTCGTTCAGCGCCCTCATCTCTGCCTCGCTGCTCTGCGCATCCTCCGCCAGTTTCAGCGCCTCCAGCTCGCCCTGACGGGCAATGATGGCTTTCTTCCTGAGTATGCCCATCACCAAAGCGCATACCAGCAAGACAAGGGCGAGTATCAGGAAGAAGACAAGCATCCGCACGTGGGCCTGTGACTGGAGTGCCTGACGCTCGGCTTTTGCCACCAGCATCTGCTCCTCGTGTTTCAGGCTGTGTATCTTTGTCAACGATTCCGAAGCCTCCAATTGTGCCGCTGAGTCATTGAGGACAGCCAGTTGCTTGGCATCAGCCAGTGCCTGAGCCGTTTTCCCCTGCTCCTCATGAATATCCTGCAGGAGTCTGAGGAGTTCGATATGGGTGTAGAGTCCGCCTCGATCCTTGTTCTTGAGAATCATCTCTTCAGCATCCTTCTCATCGCCCATGTTGTAAGCCATATAGACTTCTGAAAGAATATACAACTCCTCGTCGATGATGGCAGGATATGCCTCTTTGGCCTGATCCAAGGCAGCTGCTACAGAATCCATCATTTCCATCTGCAGGAAGATCTGGCAGCGCATGAGGTGGCATCGTGACAGGAAACGGGCTGAGTCGGCATCTGCCAGTTCGATGGCCTGACGAAGGTAGTCGCGGGCTTCTCCATGCTTTTCCATCGCATAATGGGAAACTCCCAGCGCGAAATACGTGTCGGCCATCCGGTCCTTGTTGCCTTGCGCGATGGCAACAGTCAATTGCTTTTGCAGATTTGAGGATTGCAGCTCAAACATGTTTTTCCGCTCATACGCACGGGCAAGCGTCTGATAATAATGGTAGAGGGCATCAGTATCGCGACATCCTGCCACGTAATCTCCAGCGACGAGTAACGTGGCGACAGCGCTGTCCACCTCCTGCTCGTCCACAAACCGTTGTCCCTCATTGCTTGCTTTCTGCACAATGGCTGTTGAATCGGCTCCTCCAGAGGAGGGCGAGAAGAAATGATCGCATGATGCAATCATCAGGACAATGAGAAAAAGAAATGCATTTCGTTTCATGGGGGCAAAAGTAGATGGTTTTTTTGATTATTGCAATACCCCTTATGCATTTGTATATGTCAAAAAGTTTGGAAAACAGGCCTTTTGTACTGAATTACAATAACTTGCAAAGAAAGTAAATGTATATCCCCAAAAGGGTATTTCCCCAACATTTATAGAGAAAGAAAGGGCAGAATCTGCAACTCCTGCATCAAAAATCCTTGTTTATTCCACATCGTCGCGTATGAAGTCTGGACGAACGTCGGCTTCTTCTGTTAGAATCTGCACATTATGGAACTGCACGTTGCGGGCGTGGCG
>CAMKMK010000215.1 GCA_946413885.1 uncultured Prevotellaceae bacterium | reverse complement strand
GACGAAAATGTACAAAATGAAGGTCTGGGAAGTATTGTGGTAGTAGAGAACGTGTTCCATTACAAGCAGTTATTGCCTCTCCAAATGGGTGACAACGTTTTCGGCAGATATGTACAAGGAACAAATATCAATCAACCCATCGAAACTGTTGATCCAAGTATAGACACCAAGCATTGCATCATCAGAGTTCAGCGAAACAAGAAGAATGAGTTGCAATACATCCTGCGCGATGCACCAAGCAATACAGGAACTTTTTATATGAATGAAATCTTGCGAGATCAGGATCGCATCCGTCTGGAGGATGGTAGCATCATCACTATCGGAGCAACCACCTTGATACTGCATACTGCCAACGAGTAATAATCTACGTATGAGATACAAGATTATTGCGATAGACCTGGATGGTACGCTAACAAATACCCAAAAAGAGATTCCGCAAAGAAACATTGATGTCCTGCTGGAAGCACAAAAATGTGGCATAAAGATTATTGTGGCTAGTGGACGCCCCATCCCAGGCATTGTCCCTATTGCAGAGAGAATTTCGCTGGAAAAGTATGAAGGATACGTAATGGCATTCAACGGCGGACTCATCCTTGATTATCAATCAAAAGAGATTCTCTACCAAAACAATCTGCAACCAGAACATCTTCCATTCCTTTACGAATGCAGCAAGAGCGGAGACTTCGTGATTCTCAGCTACAAAGATGGAGCAATCGCTGCAGAAGATACTGAGAACAAATACGTTGTCTATGCTGCCTCTCTCAATCACATGCCGCTACTTCATTTGGATAACTTTATAGAGACATTCAACTTTCCTGTACCAAAATGCCTCATAGTGGGAGATCCTGATCCTTTGCATCAATTGGAAATAAAGATGAGGGATGAAGTTCAAGGGAAACTGAGCATCTATCGCAGTGAACCCTTCTTCTTGGAAGCCTTACCATTAGGAATCGATAAAGGAAAATGTCTGGCTCACCTACTTAGTATCATTGGAGTTGAGAAGGAGGATGTAATTGCTATTGGGGATGGATACAATGACCTAAGCATGATACAATTCGCTGGTTTAGGAGTTGCCATGAAGAATGCTGTGTCAGAAGTCCGTCTGGCTGCAAACTATGTCACGCACAACACTAATGATAATTGTGGAGTGGCAGAAGTTATCGAAAAGTTTGTACTAAAAGGGGGATAAAGCCTTTGCTATTTTATCCTTGAGCTCATCTATTTTGCCCCGTCGGATAGAAAGAGTCATCTTACAATCCATATCATATGATTGATTCACAATATGAGCATCCATATCGCGCACAACCTTCATCACAGCATTCATCAACGGATACTCAAAATCAAAAGTGTATTCCTCGTCTACTGTGCGCATTATGATTTCAGCATTCTGAATAGCCTCTGCTGCAGCTGTTTTATAAGCACCAATCAAACCACTTGTACCTAATTTTACCCCACCAAAATAACGTACTACCAGAATGATTATATCTGTCAGTTCGTTGCTGTTGATTTGACCCAAGATAGGTTTACCTGCCGTTCCGCTGGGTTCTCCGTTATCATTCGCGCGGAAGATTTCCCTCTCTGGACCTAACATATAAGCCCAACAACAATGTCGGGCATCATAATATTTCCGTTGATATTGCTCCACAAAAGACATTGCCTCATCTATAGTACGGACAGGATGAGCAAAAGCAAGGAACTTACTCCTCAATTCCGAGTAAGTTCCCTTGCTTTCTGATTTTATGGTTTTATATTCGTCAAACATCAACCGAGTTTATGAATCACTAAGCCACTACGCAGTTTAGGCTCAAACCAAGTAGCTTTAGGAGGCATGATGTTGCCAGTATCAGCAATCTTAATAATCTGATCCATACTAACTGGATAAAGGGCAAGAGCCATCTTCATTTCTCCGCTATCTACTCGACGCTTGAGTTCACCTAAACCACGTAAACCACCAACAAAATCAATACGATTGTCTTTGCGAAGATCCTTAATGCCAAGTAAATCATCCAGAATCAAGTGACTACTGATACTAACATCGAGACATCCAATAGGATCTGACTCATCGCAAATATCTGGTTTTAAGTCCAGACTGTACCAGATGCCATCAAGATAAAGGCTGAACTCATGGCGATGCTGAGGACGATATTCATCTGTGCCCTTGCTGGTGACAACAAAGTTCTGAGCCAAAGCCGTAAGAAACTCAGCGGGGGTTCTCCCATTCAAATCCTTTACAACACGATTATAGTCAAGAATCGTTAGCTGACTTGCAGGAAAACAAACTGCCATGAAATAATTGTATTCCTCGTCACCACGATGATTTGGATTCAAACGTGCTTTCTCAGCACCTACCAAAGCTGCTGCTGCGCTGCGATGATGCCCATCAGCGATGTAGAGCGAAGGCATCTGGGCAAACGTTTCTACAATAATATGTATATCTTCTGCATCATCAACCAACCAGAACTGATGACGGAATCCATCAATGGGAGCTATGAAGTCATACTCAGGCTCTTCCTTTGTAATACGAGCGACCAAAGCATTAATTACCTGATTATCAGGATAAGCGAAGAAGACAGGCTCTATATTGGCATCATTCACACGAACATGCTTCATGCGGTCCTCTTCTTTATCACGACGGGTCAACTCATGCTTTTTAATCACTCCATTCATGTAATCCTCCACCCATGCACCAACAACCAGACCATACTGAGTCTTATTGTTCATGGTTTGAGCA
This sequence comes from uncultured Prevotellaceae bacterium, assembly GCA_946413885.1. GTDB lineage: Bacteria > Bacteroidota > Bacteroidia > Bacteroidales > Bacteroidaceae > Physcousia. The sequence continues at coordinate 969 of CAMKMK010000215.1, read as the reverse complement.
TAGATGTAGAACATTTCCTTATCATCCTGCTTAAGCCATCCGTTACGTTGAAATTTGGCAAAATTCTCAGCGGCACGTTCATAAACACGAGGATCGTACTCGCTGGTTCCAACAGGAAAATCTATTTCAGGTTTGATAATATGATACAACGATTTCTCGTTATCGCCTGCCTCTGCACGAGCTTCCTCGCTGTTAAGCACATCATAAGGACGGGATTCCACCTGTTCAACCAATTCTTTTGGTGGACGTAAGCCCTTAAAAGGTTTTATCCTTGCCATAAATACAAGAATGAATCTGTTACTTGTTGACTTGGAACTTGGTGATTCCCTGTTCCAGATACCCCACGATCTGATTTGCTGCTGCGATACCTGCATTCACGTTAGCCTCAGCAGTCTGAGCACCCATCTTCTTGGGAGTCGCGAAGTAACGTCCAGTAAGCTTAACTGCATATTCAGCATCCATATCAGGCTTAATATCAGTCACGTACTTTAAATCTGTACGTTCTTCGAGCAATGCCAACAATTCAGGTTCATTGATTACTTCTTTACGAGCTGTATTTACCAAGATGCCGCCCTTCTTCAGTTTACCAACCAATGCAGCATTGATGCTTTGCTTGGTCTCAGGAGTTGCAGGAATGTGAAGAGAAACGACATCGCATGTCTCAAAGAGAGCTTCCTGATTATCCACAGCAATCACACCTGCAGCCTCGATTACTTCCTTAGGACAATATGCATCATAGGCAGCAATCTCCATACCAAAGCCTTTAGCGATGCGAGCCACGTTGCGACCCACATTACCAAAAGCAAGAATACCCAGCTTCTTACCCTTCAATTCAGTTCCACTGGTGCCATTAAAGAAATTACGTACAGCATATACGAGAAGTCCGAAAACCAGCTCTGCCACGCTGTTGGCATTCTGACCAGGAGTATTCATTGCGACCACTTTGTGAGCGGTAGCCGCCTCTAAGTC
>CAMKMK010000214.1 GCA_946413885.1 uncultured Prevotellaceae bacterium | reverse complement strand
GGGAAGAGCCCCTTTTTGGATACTACATGACTACTGACACGTGGGTTTTGCGCAAGCATGCTGAACTTTTGGCAGATGCTGGTGTGGATGCCATCTTTACTGATTGCACCAATGGTAGCCAGACTTGGGACGAATCTACAGACTCATTGCTCTATACTTGGAAACAAGCCAAGCTGGATGGCGTGAAGGTGCCTAAAATAGGTTTTCTTCTACCCTTTGGCTACAGCAATCATTCGCAGACCTCATTGCGTCATCTCTATAAGAAATATTACAGCAACAAGGAGTTTTCCGATATGTGGTTCTATTGGGAGGGGAAACCATGCATCATGGCTTATCCTCACAATCTGACAGACTCGAAAGAGGATCAAGCCATTCGTCGCTTCTTCACTTTCCGACCTGGTCAACCTGACTATGTAGATGGTCCCAACCCTCACTTCCTTAATCAATGGGGATGGCTCGAGAATTATCCTCAGCATGGTTACATTCCTTGTGCTGATGGGCAGTTTGAGTTGGTTACTGTTGGCGTGGCACAGAACACGGCACCAGAGAAGAAAGGACACTGCTCAGCCTTCAATCTGCCAGGTTCCCATTCACGCAGCTTTACTGTCCGTCACGGTTTCGATCCTCGTCCTGAATCCTATCTCTATGGTGCCAATTTCGAGGAGCAATGGGACCGTGCCTATCAAATCAATCCTAAGGCAGTATTCATCACAGGATGGAATGAATGGATTGCAGGCATGTGGTTCGAGTCTGATGGTTGGACGGGCAAACCCTTCTCTTTTGTGGATGAGTTCGATTGGGATCGCAGTCGCGACATCGAACCCGTCAAGGCTTGGGGTGATCGTGCGGATTCCTATTATATGCAGCTGGTGAACAAGGTGCGTCGCTTCAAGGGGACAGAATCCATGCCTTTGGTTTCTTCGCCCCATACCATCAAGATGGGCGACTGGGAAGAGTGGAAGATGGTGCTTCCTTATTACGCCAGCTACAAGGGCAATACTCGTCATCGCAATGCTCGTGGCCGAGGGGATAACGTGTACGTCAACAACACGGGAAGGAATGATCTGATAGGTGCACGTGTGGCTCGCGATACTGATTACCTTTATTTCTATGTCGAGACAGCCGAGAAAATTTCTCCTCAGACAGACCCCAACTGGATGATGCTTTTCCTCGATACTGACCGCTCTAAGGAGACTGGATGGCAGGGCTATGATTACGTCATCAATTATCGTTCTCCTAAAGGGAACAAGGCTTATGTACAGAAGAGTCGCCTCAACAAATGGATTTGGGAGGATGCAGGTGAGGCCCAGATGAAAGTGGATGGGAATCGTCTCATGCTGCGCGTTCCTCGCAAAGTGCTTGCTTTGGAAACAGATCCCCTCAATTTCGAGTTCAAGTGGAGCGACAACATGCAGGACGAAGGCAATCTGATGGACTTCTATGTCAATGGAGATGTGGCTCCAGGAGCCAGATTCAATTTCGTGTACACTTCTAAATGAAATGATATTATGAGACGAATTTTGGTCCTTCTTGTGGGCTGTTGCCTGATGACACAGGCACAGGTGTTTCATAAGGTCAGCATGGATAAAATTTGTGGATTGGAACCTGGCGATTGCCGTCTGGCTGGAATGAGTCCTGACGGCAGTTATATTCTGACCACAACACAAACAAACAAGGGATTGAGACAAATTGATTTGTTGACGGGCGAACAAATTCAATTGACTGATATTCAGGGAGCTGGATTCCAACCATCTATCTCCTCCAATGGTCGTCAGATCTTGTGCCGCAAGGTTGTGTTTGATGAGAATCACATGCGACAAACCTCTTTGCAATTGCTTGATTTGGATAAGGGAACCCAGAAACAGTTTCGTGCGCCTGCTCGTGAGGTACGAGGATATAAGACGGACCTTGAGAAAACTCCTGAGAAGATGCTTCGTCCTGAAGTGTTCATCGAGGACTTGCAACTTATGGTCTCTATGAATGGTGTTACCTCTAACATTTCACCCAATGGGACAGACGAGGACACTCGTTACATTTGGCCCAGCCTGTCGCCTGACGGGCAACGTATCCTTTACTTTGTGAGTGGGGAGGGTGCCTACGTTTGCAATCTGGAGGGTAAGGATGTACAGTTCATAGCGCATGACTGCCGTGCACCACAATGGTATGACAATGAGACCATCATTGGCATGAATGATCGCGACGATAGCGAGATGCTCCTCTCGAGTAGTATCATGGCATATTCTCTCAGTGGTGAAGTTCAGGAGTTGACAGACCCCCAAGCGATGCTGATGTATCCCCAGTGTTGTGCAAGTCGTGGCATCATCGCCTGTTCAGCCGCCAATGGTGAAGTGTTCATCCTTAAGGTGGAGAAATAAGGAGGAAAGATGAAGATGAAAAAGACAATCACAGTTTTGCTGACTATTCTGATAGTAATTCCTGCGGCAGCTCAGAAAAAGAAGATTTACCTGAATCCAGGTCACGGCAGCTGGGGGCCTGATGACCGTCCCATGCCTACCATTCCGTATCCCATGCTGGCAAGTACTGGCCGACCTGATACTTGTGGATTCTACGAGAGTAACACCAACCTGTGGAAGGCGTTGGAATGTGGTGCGCGATTGACTAAAAACGGAAATTTCATCGTCAAGTTCTCGCGTCGCAAGAATGGTCCTTACCCTTATAGGAAAGGTGCTTCCAACGAATTCAGGTACAATCGCTCGTTGAGTGAGATATCAGCTGAGGTGGATACTTGGGGAGCCGACATGTTCCTGTCTATCCATTCCAATGCGACCAGCGAAGGTGCTTTGGTCAACTATCCGCTCTTTCTGTATCGAGGAACAGATGCTGAGGATTATGTAGAGAATAGCAAAGCAATGTGCCGTAAACTTTGGCCTCGACTGACGGAGGCGATGCGTGCCGGATTCGAGCCTATGACACACTATAACTCCAGTTCCAATATTCGAGGAGACATCGATTTCTATCATTATAGCTGGACCAATGAGAAAGGTATCACAGGCTATCTGGGCGTATTGCATCACATGGCTCCTGGATTCCTTAGCGAAGGATACTTTCATACCTATCAGCCCTCACGACATCGTGCGCTCAACGAGGACTGGTGTCGTCAGGAAGGTATCAGATACTATCGAGGTATTGCAGATTATTTTGGAGTGAACAACGACGAGTTGGGTTGCATCATGGGTCAGTTGCACGTTCGCTTGAAGAAGAGCAGCAATCTGGATTACTTTGCCGCATACCCTGGTTCGCTCGACGAGTACATGCCTGCCAATGGGATGACAGTAAGACTGAGAAATGCAGACGATGAGATAGTGGGCACTTATGTGACGGATCAGAACTACAATGGCATTTTTGTGTTCAATGACCTCGTGCCAGGTCGCTATTACATTGAGTTCAAGGGTGACGGCTATATGACTCGCCAAGGAAAAGTGAACCCAACGGTAGTGAAAGCCGATGCAACAGCCTATAAGAGCATCTTTGTTACATCTGGCACCAGTACCCCCTTCGACGATGAGACAGCCATTGATGAGATTCTTGCCGACAAGCAGTCCTCCCCCCTCTTTGATCTGAGCGGACGCCGCGTATCATCACCTCAAAAGGGAATCTACATCAAGGACGGCAAGAAAATCATCATGTAAGGAAAGACAATCTTTCGGCTTCGAAATCTCAACACGTCGACTTTCCAAACACAACGTGTTGTCTT
>CAMKMK010000213.1 GCA_946413885.1 uncultured Prevotellaceae bacterium | reverse complement strand
TGTTGGGTAGGTTGTCCTGTAAAGAAGGAGTCACGTAGGCATCCACAGCGGCATAGAGTCTTGCCATCCGGTGCTCATCGGTGATGTAATCCAATGGATAGAATCCACCTTCCACCTCATCGTTTTCTGTTGCGAACATGGCAGCCACTTTCGCCGTTGCTTTCCCTACAACCACGATGCCAGGTTTGTCTTGCATCAGCTTGTAGGCTTCAATCAGATAGCGTACTCCTTTCCGTTCGTCCGTTACTTTGAGAGAGCCAAACAGAATCAGTTTTTTTTCCTGAGGCAGATGAAAATCTCGACGGGCTTCTTCCTGATTCATCGGATGGAATATATTAGAAGGAATGGCATTTGGAATGGAAGTCACACGTTGTCCTTCTGCTAAGGCACTCTTGCGGGCGAGGTCAGCTATCCATTGGCTGCATCCTACCAAAGAGAAATGGCCGTGTTGATAGATTTCTTTCTTCCGTTGGAAAACTTTCCAGGCCAAATCTTTTTCTTTTGGATGGCACAGTTGTGGGCAGTTGTGACAATAGGTCTGATAAAGGTCGCAAGGACTGCTGTAGTGGCAGATGCCCGTATAGGGCCATTGGTCGTGTAGGGTCCAAACAATACGTTTTCCGCTTAAGAGGATCTTTTTCAGGTTATCCAAAGAGAGGAATCCTTGACTTACCCAATGCAAATGGATGACATCAGACTCTTGGAATTCTGGCAGTTGAGTAATGTCGACACCTGTCGTAGCGATATCCACCAACCAAAGCTTATCCATCTTCAATCGGTTGTGCAGCCAGATGACAGCTCTCTCCCACACGAATTTCAAGAAGGGTATCAATCGGTTAGGCAGGGTGACAACCGTTACTCGATCCGTTCCTTTGTCGCGCACCAGCATCTTAGCTTTCACCCCGTTTTTGTTCAAGGCTTCCATCAGTCGGCTGGCAGCTATAGCGGCTCCACCTGTTGTCTCGCTTGTGTTCACCAGCAGTACTCTCATCTATTATTTCTTTTTGCCCATAAGGGGTTGTAGGATACTTTTGTATAATGCTCTTATCACCTTGCCTGGCAACGTGTAGCGGATACCCCAGTCACGGATAGCCTCGCGGAAAAGAGCCTCTGTCTTGGGATTGCTTTGTGGATTATCTATGCGTACCAAATGCAGAGGTTCGTCCAGGGGGTCTCGATCGTATTCATACCTTTGCAGTATGTCCATCGAGCGGAAATGAGTGCCGTTTCTCAATCCGATATTACGCACCATTGTGTGAGCTGGTGTCAGGCATAGTCCTCCAGCCTTGTAAATGGCTATTTCCCAGCAGATGTCCCATGGGATAGGATTCTTGTCCAATTCTTTCAGACAGGGGAACACACCACCATATTCCATTGCTTTCTGGTCCTCTTCTGTCATGCCTTCCAAGGCTTCTTCACGATTCTGATAATGTTGGTAATGCTGGTTCCAGCGGTCTCGCCAAGTGCCCCATCCCCATCCGCTCATGTGAGGAGTAAAGTAGAAATTCTGCTCTGGGTGTGAAACATCAATGGGCAAATCCAAGTTAGTGAAACCAGATACATGCATCACTTTCGGCACGTTCTGATAGAGATCAAAAGCCTCATTCATGTATTCCAGATAAAAGCGGCTCGTGCAGATGTCATCTTCCAGCACGATGATAGTCTCGTGTTCGCTTAGCACCTGTGCCACACCCTCCATGATGTTGCGCTCCAGATAGATATTCTCAGGTCTTTCTGTTAGAATGAAGCTTTTCAGGGCACCGCTGCCTTCCACTTCTTTCTTTTTCTGATGGAGCCAACTGCGCAGTTCATTCACCTGCTTCCATGAATCCTCATCTCGTCCTCCATCAGAAAACACATAAAGTTCCGTCTCTCGTGCCTGTGTGTTGGCCAAGAGTCGATCCATTGTCTGACGAGTATTGTCTAGCCGATTGTAGACAAATAGTGCTACGGGACTTCTCATGTGGTACAAAAGTACAAAAAACTTCTTCTCATTCAACCTCAAACTCACAACTTTTTCCTATTTTTGCAATATGAAAGACCAAAATCTTTCTTTGACTTTTTCAACAAACTATTTCTTGATAAAAATAACCTCCGAGATTCCCTTTTTAAGCAATTTTAAGCCTCATGACTCTCATCAATCACATAAAAAGACTAATTTTGTATCGTGTTTTAAAAAGACATTGAATATGATAAGCATGGGAATTTCAAAGATTTCAGAAGGTTGTGGGAAATAGGATTATTTTCGTATATACGTGATAATAAAAAGTGGAATAAATAAGGAAGGAGAGTATTTTTTATGAAGAAAATTCTTTTTTACGTTGCTTTGGTCGTAGTGACTTTAAGTTGTAATAACAATGATTCATTGACAGGAGTTAATAACGGAGACCACCCATTCAATATTGAAGGTCTGTGGTATATGAGTGGAAGTACATGGAGTGTTTTTCAAAATGATTCTGCAAAATATAATTATAATGATAATGTTTGTGGATATCAAGAATTTTCTTTTAAGCGAATCCAAGGAGAGGAAAATTATTATTCTGTATCAGTAAGGATGAAATGTCTCGAGCAAAAAGAAGGAGAGAGTGATGCGGATTATGAGAAGAGAATTGATAATTGGCAACTCTATAAAGATGAATTAGTCATGTTTGGTCCATATGAATGTGACAATTGGTTTATTTCTGGTAATGATATTTGGGTTCCGTGGGAAGGAAGGAAATACAAAGGATTATTGTTAGCTAAATTTGTCAAATGGTCAAAAAATCAGTTCACTATTGTTTCGGCAAGTTCAGGGCTTCCCAGCTGGGTTTTGGATTTAAATAACTATTACTATTTTACATTTACTCGAATAAAATAAACAGCTCCCTCTAGTTCAATGAAAAGATTTTTATCCATTCTCGCCACAAGTTTAGTGACACTTAGTATGCAAGCACAATTTCTTTCCACTCCCATTGAGATTTGGCCCAAGAAGGTTCCTGACAGCCTGAAGCCTAAGGCTAAACATGTTTGGGACACCAACGCTCCTGATCATGTCGTTGAAGTTACCAGTCCCACCATCGAAGTTTTCCGCCCTGAATCCAAGAAATCCAATCATCAGGCAGTCGTGGTTTGTCCTGGAGGTGCATACGGCATTCTTGCCTACATTCACGAAGGACAGGAGATAGCTCAGTGGCTCACATCTCAAGGCTACACAGCCTACGTCCTCTCTTATCGAGTTCCTGGCCAACGCTTGGGAGCCCTTCAGGACGCTTTCCGCGCCATCCGTACCGTTCGCAGTTATGGCTTCCAGAAAGTAGGTATCATCGGCTTCTCTGCGGGCGCTAGCCTCTCTTGTCGAGCCGCTACCCGCTGGCGCGAGACCTGCTATGATCCCATCGACAAGATAGACCAGCAGAACCAACGTCCGGATTTTGCTATGCTCATCTATCCTGCCTATCTTGATGAAGGAGAGAACCACACACTCAGTCCTGAACTGACGGTTACCAAAGACACTTCTCCTCTCTTTGTCTTTGGGACACAGGATGACAAGGATTATGGCAGCATCAGCAGTGTTACCATCCTGCAGGCCATGCAGGCAAAGGGTGCTCCCATTGAGCTCCACTATCTGGTCAAGGGAGGTCACGGCTATGGTATGCGAGGCGATGGAGCAGGCAAGATTTGGCCTCTCTTGGCTGAGCAATGGCTTAAAACTCAGCTGTAATTATCAACGACTCTTTGCCTTCTTTTGAAAA
>CAMKMK010000212.1 GCA_946413885.1 uncultured Prevotellaceae bacterium | reverse complement strand
GGTAGAAGGCTCCAATGAATCGACGTGTTACCAGATCGTAAACTTTAGCCTCCATCTCCGTCATTCCCTGGGCAGGTACACCCGTGGGGATAATGGCGTGGTGGTCAGTTACCTTGCTGTTGTCGAAGACCTTCTTGTTCTTGTTGAGCGGTTTTCCCTTGATGCGGTCCATCAGGTGATAATAATCCTTCAGCCCGTTCATGATCTGGGGGCACTTGGGATAGATGTCGTCACTCAGGTAGGTGGTGTCCACACGTGGATAGGTGGTCAGCTTCTTTTCGTAGAGACTCTGGATGAGCTGCAGCGTCGTGTCAGCGCTGAATCCGTATTTCTTGTTGCACTCTACCTGCAGGCTGGTCAGGTCGAAGAGACGGGGCGGAGCTTCCGTTCCTTTCTTCTTCTGAACATCTGTGATGGTGAAGGGCAGGTCCTTGATTTCTGCCAGGGCTTTCTCTCCTTCCTCACGAGTCTTGAATCCGCGTTCCCCTTCTTCCATGATGGCTGTGAAGATGATGTCGCGGTACTTGGTCGTCAGCACCCAGTAGGGTACAGGCACGAAGTTCTCGATTTCCTGCTGACGTCTTACGATCAGGGCAAGGGTAGGGGTCTGCACGCGGCCAATACTCAGCACCTGATGTTTGCCTGCGGCATATTTCTGGGTGTACAATCTTGTGGCGTTCATGCCCAGAAGCCAGTCTCCTATGGCACGCATCAGTCCTGCCTCATACAGGCTTTGGTACTCGCTTTGGTCCTTCAGCTTCTGGAATCCCTCGCGGATGGCTTCCTCTGTCATCGAGTTGATCCAGAGCCGTTTCACAGGACACTTGGCTTGTGCCTTCTGCATCACCCATCGTTGGATAAGTTCTCCTTCTTGTCCAGCATCCCCGCAATTCACGATTCCGTCGGCATGCTGCATCAGGTTTTCTATCGTATGGAACTGCTTCTCGATTCCTTTGTCAGCCTTCAGCTTGATGCCAAAACGTGGTGGAATCATGGGCAGTTGGCTCAGACTCCAGTTTTTCCACATCGGGGTATAATCGTGCGGTTCCTTCAGTTCACACAGGTGTCCGAAGGTCCACGTCACTTGATAACCGTTCCCTTCCATGAATCCGTCCATAGGACGGTCCGCTCCCAGCACGTGAGCGATATCTCTGGCTACGGAAGGTTTTTCTGCGATGCAAACAATCATAACACAAAGGTACGAAAACTTTCAGTTCCCACCAAAAACTTTTTGCGATAATCCTTGCATGGTATGCACTTATGACACAGAAAATCCCATCTGGACAGGTTTTGGCACGATGTTTGCTAATCATTCATGCGTAATGCTGCAAGAAAAGCAGCTGAAAAGATTGTTTTTAATAAGGATAAGAATGAAACAGACATTGAATATTGCATTGGTTGCACACGATTCTCGTAAGAAGGAATTGGTTGATTGGGTTCGCTATAACGTAAATCTGCTTTCTGCTCATAACCTTTATGCAACAGGAACGACAGGCAAACTGATAAGCAACGTTGGAGTTGCACAGGAATTGGAGGGAGGCCGCGAGGTGGTTTCCTATCTTTTGCGCGACAAGGTGACCTGCCTCTTCAGTGGTCCTTTGGGAGGCGACCAGCAGATTGGGGCCATGATTGCTGAGGGAAAGATAGATATGCTGATTTTCTTCTGTGACAACCTGGTGATGCAGGGACACCAGAATGATGTTTCCGCCCTGACTCGCTTGGCTTCGCTTTATAACATCGCCTTTGCCACCAATCGTACTACAGCTGATATGTTGTTGACTTCCAACTTGTTGGGAGACGAGTCCTACGAGCGGGTCGCTCCAGATTGCATTCAGCAATACGCTCACAGGAAACTTTCGTGAGATAAGAGCTGTTTCCCTTATCAGGCAAGGCCTACACACTGGCGTTGGGGCAGAATAAGGACGTTTGGGGCAGATTAACCGCTGGATATCATTCAGCCCTTCCGATTTTTGTCCCTGCCACGTCAGTTTTTTGGCCGTTTTCTTGCATATCTTTTCCATAACCCTTAATTTTGAGGGCGGAAAGGACATCTTTGCCACAGCTTCATCCTATCCTGTGCTGGATGGTCCGTTCACGTTATGTGATTTACTTTTTGAATTGTCAGATTATGCGTACATCATTGAATTTCAAACAGTTGGCTTTAGATGTCTGGTTGATAGAAACCCTTCAGTTCGCTCCAGAGAAAGGGTACACGCTCGAGGAGTTGCAGGCTATGTGGAAGGAACGTAGTGGCGAGGATGAGGAACTGAGCCGCATGGGCCTCTACCGCCATCGCTCGTACATAAAGGAGATTTTTGGCATCAATATCGACACTCCTGACCGCAAGCATTACCGCATCGCCAATCCTGAACGGCTCCAGGTGGACGGCTTTGCCAACAAGCTCCTTTCCAGCATGCAGTCCTACCTGTTCCTCGACGAGGTAAGTGATTTGGGAAACAAGGTTCAGCCAGAACAGATCTGGGCAGGTCTGCAGTATCTCCATCCCATCGGACTCGCCCTTCGAGGCAACCTGAAACTGAGTGTCATCTACCAGAAATTCTCTGATACAGAACCCTACGAAGCCATCCTCTGGCCTTATTGCCTGAAGGCGCACATGGGACGCTGGTACATCCTGGCTCACAAGGAAGAGGATGACCGCAACATCCCTGCACAGACGTTTGCTCTTGACAGGGTTCTCTCCCTCCAGTTGCTCGAGGAAACATTCACGCCAGACCCTTCCATCGATCCCAACACCTATTTCAACGATGCCTTTGGTATCTGGGTCGATGACCGTTGGCCTGCCCAGGATGTCCAGCTTGCCGTTTCCCCCTATGTGGCACATTATTTCCGCACCTTGCCGCTCCATCATTCCCAGCGTGAGCTCAAGCCGCGCAGGGACCTGCCCGATCGTGTCATCTTCCAGTACCATATCATTCCTTCGCCTGAGTTCCTGGGTGAACTGCAGCGTTGGGGCGACCAGATTCAGCTGCTTACTGAGATAGGGGAGTAAACATTTGATACGTAAAGAAAAATTCATTTCATTTACGAATCTTTTCTTTCTTTTTGTTCTCAGATGATGAAGTTCAGCAGGATGGCTGCTGCCGTTAGGGTAAGGAAGGAGATGCAGCCCACCCAGTCCATTTCGTCCGAAAGTACGTAACGCTTGATGCCTGTTGTCCATTGTCCTGCCTTCAGGAATGTCTTGTGTAGGCTCAAGGCAATCTGCTCGCCTGTTTTATGCAGGAAAGCGGGTACTGCCGACAGGTTGAACGAGAGGCGGATGGGCAGATTTTCCGTTGAAAACTTCGTGCTGGTCCTCTGTATTTGAGGAATCATAAGGTTGACGGCACCCTCGTGATGGGTGATTGCGTTGGCCGTCATCTGTGCTTGAAATCGTGTCATGATGCGTTTATATTTAATAAGGTTTATAACTGTTTTGCTTTGTTTCGCTATGACAAAATTATGAGCCCGCCAAACTTTCGACAAGAAAAAAATGAAAAAAAAGTTTCCAGTTGTAACATAGCGTGTAGCAACTGAAAAATTTATTTTTTGAACTTGCGATTTTGTTAATTATCTCTGCCAAAACGGGAAAAATCGAGGCAAAAATAAGAACGTGTTGTGTTCGAGGTTTCAACGTGTTGTCTTTGCAATTTCAACGTGTTGTGTCCAGAACTCGGATTACTCAGATTACTCGGATTACTCAGAGTTTTCGGAAGACTCGGATGACTCGGATCGCTGATTTTGTTGTTTTTTCAGGTTGTAATGAGGGGATTTTACTTT
>CAMKMK010000211.1 GCA_946413885.1 uncultured Prevotellaceae bacterium | reverse complement strand
GTGAGCGGAATTCCAAAGAAAAATCGTATATTTGCCAAAGAAAAAACAAAAAGACCATGAATAAGATGACTGACACGAGACTGAAAAAGACTGTTTCCCTTACCCTGATGTTCCTTTTGCTCCCCTTCCTGATAGGAGCGCAGTCGATGGTGCACGAGCAATCCAGCACCTACATTCCACCCAAAGAGAAGGAGGTGAAAAAGAAATTGGCGGAATGGCAAGACCTGAAGTTCGGCATCCTGCTTCATTGGGGCATCTATTCGGTGCCTGGTATCTGTGAGTCGTGGACCATCACCAGCGAGGACTGGATAACGCCTGACACTACACGCACCTACGAGGAATATAAACAATGGTATTGGGGACTCATCCGCGAGTTCAATCCTACCCAGTTCAATCCTGAGCAATGGGCAAGGGTGGCGCGTCAGGCAGGCATGAAGTACGCCATCTTCACCACCAAGCATCACGACGGGTTCTGTCTCTTCGATTCAAAGGAGACGGATTTCACGGTCACCCATAGTGCATTTGCTGGGAACGAGAAACAGGATGCGGCGCGATACGTCTTCGATGCCTTCCGCAACGAGGGGATGATGATGGGAGCCTATTTCAGCAAACCCGACTGGCATAGTCCCTACTACTGGTGGCCCGCCAAAGCGACGAGCGACCGTCACCACAACTATTCCATCAAGCAATATCCTGAAAGGTGGGAGAAATACAAGAGTTTCGTCTTCAATCAGATTTCAGAACTGATGCACGGCTATGGGCCGATAGACATTCTCTGGTTGGATGGAGGCTGGTGTACGGCACCCCGCGAGGACATCGGCTTGGACAGCATCGTCAGGATGGCGAGAGAGGTGCAGCCAAGCCTGATTGTCGTGGAACGAGCCTGCCCAGGAAAGTTCGAGAACTACCAGACGCCTGAGCAAAGGATACCTGATCATCAGATCCTGAATCCGTGGGAGAGTTGCATCACGCTCACCAACGATTGGGGATGGGTTCCCAAACCCACCTTCAAATCGCCTGCCACCGTCCTGCGCATGCTCAGCGAGATTGTGGCAAAGGGAGGTTCTTTAGTGCTGGGCGTAGGACCTACCCCACAAGGTCTCATCGAGGACGAGGCGGTCAGCCGACTGCAACAGATAGGTAAATGGTTGGAGGCAAACGGGGAAGCCATCTATGGAACCCTGCCCACAGGAGTCTATACCAACGAGAAACAGAACGTTTGGTTCACCACCAGCAAGGACCGCAAAACGATCTATGCCATCGTCCCCAGCGAGGAAGGAACCTTTCCTTCGGAAATCAGTTGGCAAGGGAATCTACCTGAGAAAGGGGCGAAGATGCGCGACTTGGCAACTGGAAAACGATTTACTTACCAAGTGGAAGGCAACCGCGTAAGCGTTCAATTGCCTGCCAACATGACGCAAGGCAAGGATGCCATCGCGTTCTCCTTCCCCCTTCGACAGCCGAAATGGAAACTCACGTGGACGGAGGAGTTCAACAAGAAGCAGTTGGATGAGAGCGTTTGGAGCAAGACGGACAGAGGATCATCTGATTGGCAGAACACACAATCCAAGGACCCACGTTGCTTCGATTTCCGCAACGGATGCCTGATCCTAAGAGGCATCGTGAACGATGACTTGGAAAAGGATGACGCTCCCTATTTGACGGGTGGCGTTTGGACGCTTGGAAAATTTGCCTTTGAGCCGGAATGCAGGATAGAGATACGTGCCCGCCTGCATCGTGCCCAAGGGGCGTGGCCCGCTTTTTGGCTGCTTCCTTTCGATGGAGCGAAATATCCTTGGCCCCACGGAGGCGAGATAGACATCATGGAGCGACTCAACGGGGACTCTATCGCCTACCAGACGGTTCATTCGAAGTTCACGTACCTCTTGAAGCACAATGAGTATCCAAGAAATGGAGGAGAAGGCAGAATCGATCCCAACGGTTTCAACGTCTATTCGGTAGATATCCTTCAGGACAGCATCAGCTTCCGTCTGAACGGGCAGCACACGTTCTCCTATCCACGCATCGAAAACGAGGCTGAGAACGGACAATTTCCTTTCATGGTTCCGCAGCACCTTTTGCTCGACATGCAACTTGGAGGCCAATGGGTAGGCGAAGTGAATCCTGAGGATCTTCCCGTCGAAATGGAGATTGACTGGGTAAAATATTACCGAAAAGAGGAATAATCGGACGGGAATTGAATCCACGAGATAACGGAATCCCGTTATCACGAAGCGAGGAAAAAGACAACGTGTTGAAACCGCAAAGACAACACGTTGAAATTGGAAAGACAACACGTTGAAACCGCAAAGACAACACGTTGAAACCCGAAAGACAACACGTTGAAACTGGCAACGCAACGTGTTGTCTTTTTGGGCGGCTTCTGCGGGGGAAGATAAGTCGTAATAACGTTATTTCGTTATTACGGAATTTCGTTATAACGTTATCACGAAATCACCTTCATTCAGCGGCTCGCTGACTTCCTGAGCAAGGGCTTTAGAACAATGAATCCCCTGCCTACGAGAGACAGGGGATTCATTTATAAGTGTCAAACAGAAAAACTTTCAATTATTCAAATTCCCATACAAATTCATGAGAATCAACTGTACCAGGTTTATCGGGATCAATAACAAGCTCTCCCTCACTTTCAGCCAGAAATGACTCAAGCTCAACGAGTTCGATGTCCATTTCAGGCTTGATATAAAACATTTTCATAAGCTAATCAATTTTAGGGGGTTAATTATAAATCATTTGGAATTTATTAGTCAATCCCAACCCGACGAGCGGGTCGGGACTGACTGATTAGTTCTAAATCACTTTACAAAAACCTTCTTACCATTGATAATGTTAACCTTGCCCTTAGCAGGTGCATTCAGTCTCTGACCAGCCACATTGAAGATCTGGGTTTCACCCTCAGCAGCCTCAACGAAGTCAATACCAGTAGCATCTTCAACATCAACGCCATTGATAGCAACCTTCACGTAGCTAACGGCCTTGTCAGAAGAAGTCATGTACCAGCGCCATGCGGGAAGTGCAGTAGCAGTTCCGAAACCACCGCCATCTTCCTTAATCAGAGTAAGGAATTTACCCTCTTCAGGCTTAATCGTATTGAAGAAGTTGAAAGTAACCTTGGTTGTACTGCACTGGATACCAGATTCTCCTTCCACTGGAGTTTCAACTTTCTTACCTTCTTCGTCATCTTTGCTCTTAAATTCAATTTTAAAGAGACCCTCTGCCTTAGCCCTGATGATATAAGGTTTGTTAGCATAAGCTATTTCGTCTTCGCCCAATTGAACATAATTGAGTTTAGACTTACCAGTAGCTTCATCATAACGTGCGAAGTCAATGCGATAGATGGTGAAGTACTTAGAAACCTCAGACTGCTTGATATCGAAGGGAACTGACAACATCTGGAGTTGAGTGTTCTTGAACCTACGTGTATAGTACATCCTCTTTTGAACACCAACAGCGGCTACAACATCATCCTTAGTAGAAACGAGATCCTTGTCCTTACCATCTTTCTCATCAGTAGCAGAATCAAAGAAATGGAAGATTACATTAACCTTAACAGGAATATCAACGGTGCAAGGAGCATAATCACCCTCGAAGGTATTTGCAGGAATATCGAATGTGTACTCACCAGGTGTGGAAATGAAGTCGTATGCATCGTCACCAGGCATAGTAACCTTAATGGTACCCTTCGTATCACCCTTAGAGAGCTTAACAGTCTTACCAGCGAGTGTAGCGGTCTTGCCCTCATAAACTTCCTTAACATTACCCTTCTCGCCAACAACGGGAACCTCGAATGCCCAAGTCTTGGTTGTGATCTCAACCTCAGCATCCTCTGCGAAGT
>CAMKMK010000210.1 GCA_946413885.1 uncultured Prevotellaceae bacterium | reverse complement strand
AGGTTGTCTGTTGCTGAAGCACCATATTATCTGTAAAATACGAAGGGAGTGTCACGGTGGCTTGAGCCAAACCACCAGACAGTAGCAATGCTACGAGAAATAGAAACTTTTTCATCTTTAATGTTTTTTCAATTTAGATTTGTCTATTGATGCAAAGATAGCAAAATAAATTCATTTGTTGAGAAAAAACAAGGAAATTCTTCTTTCGTATCGCATTTTTCCATAACTTTGCAGAAAACACGATAGAAACACAATGAATTAAAATACCATTTATTATGAAGAAGATTCTAACATTCGTCCTGTTGACTTGCATGACAAGTCTTTCTTTATTGGCTCAACCCAAGATAGTTGCTCATCGTGGTTATTGGAAGACCGATGGAAGTGCCCAAAATTCACTCACCAGCCTTTACAAGGCCAACAACGTGGGTTGCTATGGTTCTGAATTTGACGTGTGGATTACTACTGACGGAGTACCCGTTGTTTTCCACGATGCTGTATGGGATGGTTTGAGAATTGAAGACTCCAGTTACCCTCAACTGCAATTCCGCCAGTTAGGCAACGGGGAATTTCTTCCCACTTTGCAACAATATTTGCAATTAGGCAAAGCATTGTCCAACACCCAATTGATTCTGGAGATCAAACCTCATAGCACACAAGAACGTGACGATAAAGTAACGGAGACCTGCGTGAAACTGGTAAAGCAACTTGGCTTGGAAGCACAAACAGAATACATTTCTTTCAGCAAACGTGTATGTCAACGTCTCCATGAGATGGTTCCCGAGGCAAAAAATGCTTATCTTACAGGCGATTTGTCCCCCAAGGAAGCTAAAGAGCAATTGGGAGTGAACGGAGTGGATTACAATCAGGGAGTTTTCAGCAAACACCCAGAATGGCTCCAAGAAGCTCACGATAACGGCATGGAAGTCAACGTTTGGACTGTAGATGGTGAGGAGCAGTTACGTAAACATGCCACAATGAAGGGCATTGATATCATTACGACGAACGAGCCTGAAGTCCTTCAGAAAGTGATTTTTGGGAAGTAAAGGTTAGGACGAAGAGATTCCTTAGAGTTTTTGCCTCATCACTTATACAGGTAATACTTTTTAGAAACTTTGCGGAAAGATTCCGCATCCTTGTACCAATAGTCGCGGATATCGGACCAACGATGGTTCCGAGTGAAGGTCTCACGGATATAAGGACTGCCACAAACTTTGTCAAACATGGAATAGCGAGCCTGATTGGCTTGCTCAAATACCTTATGATCAGGATAGAGGCGAGCCTCTTCTTGCATCAAAAGGAAATTGAGATCGCTTAGCGGAGCCTTACTGTAATCGGTAAAATGAATCTGTACCCCTTGAACCTGCTCGTTCTGGAAGACAGCATAAAAGGGTTTCGCATAGATGGGACGGAACGTGACTCCTGGAATCTGGAGAGCATTCATGGCATCAGCAAATTCGTCTGCATGAATCCAAGGTGCAGCCACCATCTGGAAAGGAATGGTGTAGCCAACTCCAATGCTCATGTATCCAAATTCCCCCAAGATGCCTGTCGCAGGATAAAAATAGGGGGAAATGGCATTAGGAATATGGGGGGATGAAGGAACCCATTGCAGACCTGTTTCAAAATAATTCATTTTGCGTTTCCATCCCTTCATTTTAACTATCTTCAAATCACACTGCGCACCACCTGTCAGCATCCGTTCTCCATTGAGCAAGAGAGCAAGTTCACCACATGTCAGGCCGTAAACGTATGGGATGGAGAACTGGCTCACAAAAGAGAAACATCCATCTTCCACTACATTTCCTTCTACCTTCAATCCTCCTAACGGATTAGGACGATCCAGCACAATGAATTCCTTGCCATTCTCTGCTGCTGCCTCCATCGCAAGTCCCATAGTACTGATATAGGTGAAAGAGCGACATCCGATATCCTGAATATCATAGACAAGAACATCTATGTCAGCCAACATCTCAGGGGTAGCCTTGCGAGTCTTACCAAAGAGAGAACGAACAGGTAATCCTGTAGCTTGATCAATGGAGTCCGTTACAACGGCACCAGCATGAGCATTCCCTCTGACACCATGTTCAGGACCGAATAGTGCCACCAGATTAACATTGGGTGCTTGAGCCAATAAGTCGATATCGGAAACCATGTTGTTGTCCACTCCAGTAGGATTGGTAATAAGTCCCACACGTTTTCCTTCCAGTATACGGAAGTTTTGGCTCTTTAATACTTCTATACCTGTCTTGATACGTATCTTCTGAGCCGACAGACTGAAAGTCATCACAATTGTCAGCGAAAGCAAGAATAACTTTTTCATTTTAGCGCGTTTAATAAGTCGTTATGAATAATTCCATTGCTGGCCATCACAGCATTGCCTTCCAGCATATCTTCTTCTCCTTCATAATTTGTCACCCTTCCATCTGCCTCTCTCACAATAAGCGTACCTGCCATGAAATCCCAAGGACCCAGATATTGCTCCAACCATCCGTCCCAGCGGCCTGATGCCACCCAACAAAGACTCAAGGCCGCAGATCCATTCATGCGGATTGCGCCGCAGTAACCAGAGAAATGATCAATGAGTTTGAGACCCGTAGGTTTATAATCAGGATTGTAGGGAAACTCTATTCCAAGTATCGCTTCCTCAATAGAATGCTGAGGCTTCACATGGATCTGCTCTCCATTGAGCCAGGCGCCGCCTCCTTTCCAAGCATAAAAACACTCGTCATTCCAAACATCATATACCACACCCAGCAACACTTCATACTCATTTCGAAGAGCAACAGAAATGGCATAAGGTCCTCCGCCATGCACATAATTCGTAGTGCCATCCAATGGATCAATAACCCACCACATTTCCTCCTCCCCACTCCTTCGAGCTGTGGCTTCCTCTGTCTGGAATCCAACTTCAGGAAGGATTTCTCTCAATGCTGCAACAATCTGTTTCTCTGATGTTTTATCCACGTAAGAGACATAGTCGTGAGCATGTTTCTGTTCCACCTGTGTCTCGTCCAGTTTCTTCTGTTCAGTCCTCAGATAGACTCCAGTCTCACGAGCAATCTGACATACCAGCTGAGTCAGTTCATCATACTTTATCATTATCTTCTCTATTTCCTCCACAAAGATAGTCTTTTTCTTCTTATTTTAAGTAAAATACTTAAACCGAATTCGTTTTGCAACCAACTTTTCGCAACTTTAGCCTTGCCGAAGCTACTGGCACTTGGGAATGAAAAGAAAAAAAATGATTTCCTTTTGCATTCCTCTCGTTTTTTCGCAACTTTGGCTTTGCCGAAGCTACTGGCACTCGGGAATAAAAAGAAAAAAAATGATTTCCTTTTGTATTCCTCTCGTTTTTTCGTAACTTTGCATGCGTTTTCTGAAATCAATTAATATAAACTCAAATATGCTTATGAAAAAAACTCTACTCTCATTGTTTGCCTTCATTATGGCAACAGTCGCTTTTGCTGGTGATGGCACAAAGGAAAATCCCTACACCGTAGCAGAAGTTTTGGCTTTCACCCCTATGGATGGTACCGTTTCTGCTTACGTGAAAGGGTATATCGTTGGTACTGTACCCTCTGGCAGCAACGTTTCTTCTTTCACCACGGATGCTGGTGAGAGCGCCTCCAACACCAATCTTTTCATCGCAGACTCCCAGACCGAAACGGACTATCATGCCTGCGCTCCCATTCAGTTGCCTAAGGGTGATGTTCGCGATGGACTCAACCTTAAAGAGAATCCTACCAACTTGGGCAAAACGGTTGTCCTCTTTGGTTCTCTCAACAAATATTTTGGTGTTCCTGGTGTAAAATCTGTGACAGAATTCACCCTTAGTGGCGAGACCACCTACGATGGTGGAGGTGATGATCCTGGGACAACCACCCAGACCAATTATAT
>CAMKMK010000209.1 GCA_946413885.1 uncultured Prevotellaceae bacterium | reverse complement strand
TCATCAGCATCATCCTGCTGGGCAAGGAATTGCTGGCTGCCATCATCCGTTATGCTCAAAACTATTTTGGTGAGCGTATGCGTATCCTGGTCAGCAAGGACCTTTCCCAAGCCATCATCGACCGCATTCTCAGTTACCGCATGGCCTTTTTCTCGCGAAGTGGAAACGAGACAGGAAAGCTCCAGACGCGTATCGATCAAGGCGTGGGCTCACTTTCTACCACCGTACAGAGCGTTTTCATCGATCTGTTGCCTCTCTTCACTTCAGCTTTTCTGGCTCTCGTGCTGATGTTCATGGCAAATGTATATGTTGGATTGACAGCTCTCTTCATCGTACCTATTTATATTATAATAACCGTACGTCAGGCTCGACGCCTCAAAGGATGGCGTACCAACATGCGCAGGTTCCGCGAGCAGAAATCCAATGGCGTTGTGAGCATCATTGAGAGCATGAATGTAATCAAATCTTTCAACCGCGAACCTATCGAGAGTGAAAAGCAGTGGAACATACAGACACAGTTTACAGACAATCAGATGCTTGTGCGCAAGACATCGTTCTACTTCGACGGTGTGAAGAGTTTCGTGCAGCAGGTAGGTACTGTGCTTATCATCATCCTGACCGCTTATCTGGTGCTTATCCAATATCCAGGCATGACCATTGGTAAGATCATGTACCACGTGATGCTCTTTTCCAACGTCACAGCTCCCATCACTCAGTTGCAGCGCATTTTCGATTCTCTGAACGATGCCCTCATTTATGCCGAGGGATTCTTCGATATCCTGGAGGCAAAGAATGAGACGGAGCCAAGCGGAACCTATCATCCAGAGATCGTTCGCGGCGAGTTCGAGATTCAAGGGGTGGATTTCACGTATCCCAATGGAACCAAAGCTCTCCACAACATCAACATGTCCATTGGCAGCGGCCACATCACTGCTTTTGTGGGACTCTCTGGAGCTGGCAAATCCACCATCATCAACCTGCTCGACAAGTTCTATGAACCTGATTGTGGTTGTATCACGTTGGATGGTGTGGACCTGCGTGAATGGGACACGAAGTATCTGCGCGAGAACATTGGTTTGGTACTCCAGAAGAATCACATCTTTGAAGGAAGCATTGAGGAGAACATACGATACGGAAAGCCTGATGCAACGGACGAGGAAGTTATGGAGGCTGCCAAGAAGGCTTACATCTATGACCAGATCATGAAGCAGCCCGACGGCTTCAAGTCTCGTGCTACAGCTCTCTCAGGAGGCCAGCAGCAACGTATCGCCATTGCCCGCATGTTCCTCAAGAATCCTCCCATCATCTTCCTCGATGAACCTACTGCCAGCCTGGATGCTGTCGCCACGGAGCAGATCAAGGCCAGCATCGATGCTATCAAGCGTGACCGCACTGTCATCATCATCAGCCACAGCATTTCCCAGATTATCGACAGTGATGTGGTCTATGCACTCAAGGACGGACGTGTGGAGCAGTCTGGCGAACCCGATGAACTTTATCGCAAGGGCGGAGTCTATAAGGATATCGTGGATGCCTCTGCCCGCAGTCTCAACATAGACAAACTTGCCCACACACTGGACACGAACGGAGATGGAAAGCTGTTTGATTAAAAAGAGGTTCTCTGTTAAAGCAAGAAAGGATGGGCCAGAGATCCATCCTTTCCTGTTTTTCCTTTCTTACCTTAAAAATAACAATCTTTTACCTTAAAAAAAACAATCACCTGTTTGTTTCTGAGGCAAAGGTATAAAGAATCACAAAAAAGAGGGATAATCAAATAAGGAATATCATATTTTGAACGAATTTATTGATAAATATCAAGAAAAAGTCTAACTTTGCATGCGATAAACAAGGAAATGTCAACTAAAACAAATAAAGTGTAACATGAAAAGAAGAATTTTATTGTTTGCAGCTGTCCTGTGCCTTTGCACACCATCACTGCTGGCTCAGACACATGACAAGTTTGCTAATTTTGGTCGCTATGGCCAGGCGAACAATGAGTTGGGTGCGCCCGACAAGAAGGCCAAGCGTGTAGTGTTGATGGGTAACTCCATCACGGATGGCTGGCCACGCACCAGCTCTCAGTTCTTTAAAGAGCATCCTTACATCATTGGGCGTGGCATCGGTGGCCAGACCAGTTATCAGTTCCTGCTACGTTTCCGCGAGGATGTTGTGAACCTGAAGCCCAAGATTGTGGTCATTAACTACGGAACCAACGATATCGCTCTCAATACGGGTCCCTACGACGAGGACAAAACCTTTGGCAACGTACTGAGTATGGTCGATATTGCCCGTGCCAACAAGATCAAGGTTGTGCTGACCAGTTGTTTGCCGGCTGGTGGTTTCAGCTGGAGGCCTGAAGTGACCGATGCGATGGCCAAGATCCGCCATCTGAATGCCCGTGTGCAGGCTTATGCCAAGAAGAACAAGATTCCATACGTGGACTACTTCAGTGCTTTGGTCGCAGCCGATGGTACTGAGATGAACCCATCCTACGCCAACGATAAGCCTGGTGTTCACCCAAATGCTGAGGGTTATGCCGTGATGGAGCGTCTTTTGCTCCCTGTTATAGAAAAACTTAGATAGGTTCTTCTTTTGTTGTGTCTGCATATTTGTCCGTTTTGCAAAAATTAGTGGTCAAAAGTTTGCGGATTAGAAAATAATTCCTACCTTTGCACCCCGTAGACATAGCAAAAGGGAGAAGTGAAGGGTTCCGGCTGACAAAGTCGGGATTCTTTTCTTTTTCGTTGTCGTCGGAAAAAGCAGATACAACAAAACATTAGATAGAATATGGGTTATATGTCACAAAAAGGCTACGACGAGTTGGTAGCCAAACTACAGCACATGGAGAGCGTGGATCGCCCTGCTGCCAGTGCCGCCATTGCAGAGGCTCGCGACAAGGGAGACCTCTCAGAGAATGCTGAATACGATGCCGCCAAGGAGTGGCAAGGTAAGTTGGAAACAGAGATCGCCATCCTGAAGAAAACTATCATGGAGGCAAAGATCATCGACACTACTCACATGGATACTGATACAGTGCAGATCCTTGCTACCGTGGAGCTCAAGAACATGAAGTCAGGCATGAAGATGAAATACCGCATCGTCAGCGCCACGGAGGCCGATCTCAGGGCAGGCAAGATCAGCGTAGAGACTCCCATCGCTAAAGGCTTGTTGGGCAAGAAGGTAGGCGATGTGGCCGAGGTGAAGGTTCCTGCAGGTGTCCTGCAGCTTGAGGTCTTGAGTATTAGTTACGAGGAATAATCAAAAAAAGGAAACTTTTATTATGGCTACTATTTTTTCACGTATTGTAGCGGGCGAGATTCCCAGCTACAAGATTGCCGAAGACGAGAATTATTATGCCTTTCTCGACATCAGTCCCCTGCAGAAAGGTCACACATTGGTAATCCCCAAGCATGAGGTTGACTACATTTTCGATCTGAGCGACGAGGAGATAGCAGGATTGCAGGTCTTTGCTAAGAAAGTGGCAATTGCCATCAAGAAAGCCATCCCCTGCGTGAAGGTAGGCCAGTGTGTGCTGGGTCTGGAGGTTCCTCATGCCCACATCCATCTGGTTCCCATGCAAAGCGAGGCCGACCTGCGCTTCACGAACCCTCATCTTAAGCTCACTCCAGAGGAATTCCAGGAAATAGCCGAGAAAATAAAGAAGGAACTCTGATTCCTGAAAAATTTTCCAAGATATAAAGAATATCCCCAGCAAGATTCTTCCTCGCTGGGGATATTCTTTGCTGCTTTATTGCTAGACCGAAAGTCAACGCAGTTATATGTAAATTGTTAAGACTGCATGAGCAGTCTCACTCAAAGATAAATTGTAATTGGGACTACAAGATTGCACTAGTGTCCACTAAAAAATGGACGAGTTAAAAATTAAATAAAAAAGGTTCACC